>NZ_JAVJUO010000185.1:0-6999 GCF_040220555.1 Coleofasciculus sp. C1-SOL-03 | reverse complement strand
CGTACAAAATTAGGTTCGGTCAAACTCACTTCTAAAAGCCGAAACGCCCGATTTTTCGTTCTCACTCTTCCTTGTCTACTGGTCTACCTGTCTCCCTTGTCTTACCTCCACCCCAATCTTAAAAAACCTACCCTTATGAGGGGGGAGCAGGGGGAGATGGGGGAGATGGGGAAGATAAGGGAGATGAGGGAGATGGGGAAGATAGGGAAGTTGTGAGTTAACTCAAAACTCTACCTTACCCTTGCTCCCTATTGCCGATTGCCGATTGCCGATTGCCGATTGCCGATTCCCTGTTCCCTGTTCCCCGTTCCCTGACGAATGACGAATGACAAAGGACAAATCTGCTGTAGACTATCTCTAGCCCAACTGTAATTGCCCAAGTTAGCGTGTTCAGCCCATCTAGTTCTGACCAATCCCCATCCCCAACACCTCTGCCCAATCAGCGGTGGCAAATTTCCTCCGCTAACCCAGAAAAAGCCAACCAACTCGCCCAAGGGACAGGATTGTCACCCCTGCTGGGTCAAGTGTTACTTAATCGAGGATTCGACACCGTAGATCAAGCTATGGTCTATTTATATCCAGAATCCCAGGCGATGCCCACCCCGCTTGATGAATTTCCCGACTTGGCGATTAGTGTGGAGATGCTCAAAGAAGCGATCGCAGAAAATGAGAAAATAGCGATCTGTGGGGACTATGATGCTGATGGGATGACCAGTACCGCCTTGTTACTGCGGGCATTACGGTGGTTAGGGGCGGATGTGGAGTATGCGATTCCCAGCCGGATGAAAGAAGGCTATGGGATTAATACTCGGATTGTGGAAGAATTCGCCAATGAAGGCGTGGGGATAATTCTGACTGTGGATAATGGGATTGCAGCACACGACGCGATCGCCCGCGCTGTAGAATTGGGTCTAATGGTTATTATTACCGATCATCACGACCTTCCCCCTGAACTCCCCAACGCCGATGCAATTCTCAACCCGAAACAGTTACCGGAATCTTCCCCCTACCGCAGTTTAGCTGGAGTCGGTGTCGCCTATATATTAGCCGTTACCCTCGCCCAAGATTTAGGTCAGCATCAGGGACTCACTAGCCAACTCCTAGAACTCTTCACCCTAGGAACTATAGCCGATCTCGCCCCCTTAAATGGAATTAACCGCCGCTGGTTAAAACGAGGCTTGCAACGCTTACCTAAATCTCAACTGGCGGGAATTCAGGCTTTAATTCAAATGTCAGGCGTCAGTGAAGACCAAATCGCCCTGAAACCGGAAGATATCGGCTTTAAACTTGGACCGAGAATTAACGCCGTGGGGCGATTAGCTGATCCGCAAATCGTGATTGAACTCCTCACCACCAGCGACTCTGGAATCGCCTTAGAACGGGCGATGCAATGCGAACAAATTAACCAAAAACGTCAACACCTGTGCGCGGAAATCGAGGAAGACGCGATCGCACTGATTGAAAAAGAGGAGTTAAACTATCAACAGCAGCGCGTTCTCGTCTTGGTGCAACCAGATTGGCATCATGGGGTGATTGGGATTGTGGCGTCGCGCCTGGTGGAACGGTATGGTGTTCCGGTATTTATTGGCACCTATGAAGACGAAAATCAGGAACAGATTCGCGGTTCCGCACGAGGAATTCCCGAATTCCATGTCTTTGAAGCCCTACAATCTTGCCATGATTTATTAGGGAAATTTGGCGGACACCAAGCCGCAGGAGGGTTTTCGTTACCCAGTGAAAATTTAACCGCGTTTCAAACTCAACTGAGTCACTTTGCCCATCAATGTTTAGAACCGGAACATCTGAAACCCTTAGTCGCTATAGACACCGAGGCGAATTTTAATCAAATTAGCTATAATCTCTACCAACAAATTGACCGATTGCATCCCTGTGGGATTGGTAATCCTGACCCGATATTCTGGACGCCGAATGTGCGCGTGGTGGAACAAAGACTTGTAGGGAAAGGGCATCTAAAGCTTACCCTGTCTGGATTTGATGGAACCAAGCAACTGAATGCGATCGCGTGGCGTTGGGGTGAATACTTCCCTTTACCTTCTAATGTAGATATTGCCTATAAACTTAAAGATAATGCCTGGAATGGAAATGTGACGATTGAATTAGAGTTAGTCGGCATTCGGGTGAGTGAATCAGTCCCATCATCGATTAAAAAAGCTGAATTTTATCACAAGGAACGTCGCTATACCTGTAGTTTATGGGAATCATTAAACGAGTTGCGAATTAGGAATTCTGAAGGCAAAGTTCTGGTGATTCAAAAAGGACAACGTACCGGACTTTTAGGGTTCAAGCGGGATGATGCGAAACAAGTGGATGTTACCCAGCCTCACTATTATCAGTTAATTAAAGCCGCAACTCGTGCTTTAAAGTTGTGATTGGTCATTGGTCATTGGTCCTTTGTCATTTAGTCGGGGCGGGTGTCATTTAGTCGGGGCGGGTTTAGTTAGATTTGGGTGCAACTGAAACGATAGTTGTCAAACCCGCCCCTACAACTGTCATCAGATGGCTTCCCTATCTCCCTGATCTCCTAGACGTGCCATGGCACGTCTCTACATTGCTTCCCCAGCTTCAATGCATCAGGGAGCAAGATGCTCCCACTATAAGCAAACGGCTACAGGTCTCCCCTAAACGCAGCCAGCAGAAAAATAACCACAGGACCGGCAATCACAATCGCCGCCAGCACGGTAAGCTGGGCAATCAGTTCCCAGTTGATATTCCCGATAAAACTTAAATCCATCTATCCTCCCAATTAACCTAATTTCAATGGTGTCGTTAAAAATTGCCGATTAGATTTTACTGGGAAATGGGTCAGTTTTTTTAATCAAATTAACAAAACTATACAAAACGTAACAAAAATGTCATTTGTCATTTGTCATTTGTCATTTGTCCTTGCCTATCCGACAGACGAAAACCCGTTATTCTAGAGAAGCTTGGTAATCAATCACTCTATGGTGAAATGCAATGGCAACTTGGCGTTGTGTAAAGCAATGTGGTGCATGCTGTTATCTTGACCCAACTGAACGCCCTGGATTAGAAACCTATCTGACACCAGAGGAGTTAGACCAGTATTTGAGTATGGTGGGGGAAGATGGATGGTGTGTCAATTTTGATCATCAGACTCGTGAATGTCGCATTTATGCCCATCGCCCTCGCTTCTGTCGGGTGGAGGCGGATATATTTCAGGAAATGTATGGGATTGAACCGGAGGAGTTAAACGACTTTGCGATCGCCTGTTGTCAGGATCATATCGCGGATCTCTACGGCGATCGCAGTTTGGAGATGCTACGCTTTAACCGGGAAGTGGGGATTTGACATCCTCTTCAAGTTCAGAGTCAAAATTATTATAAGTTATAGCACTACGCACTCTAGTTAGGACATAAAAGAAAAATTCAAATCGCTCAATCCCTTGATGAGTAAGCGTTTTTCTTCACTATTGCAAGAAAGCCTATTGCAAGAAAGCCTGGCGCGTAGCGCTATATAGACTCATAGTGCCTGTTGTGATCGCAGAATCTTCCTGATTACTGAGGGTTGAAACTGTTACCTGTTGCCTCCCGTGACCACAACACTTATTCAGCAAACCCTAATTATTCTGATTGATATAGCCATTTTTTTATTTCTTGAATTATCCATTTACATTCAGATTTAGATAGACAATTTATCGTATATATTTTCTTTATAGTTTTTATATAAATTTGATGGTAAGAAGAATTGGCTGTAATTTCATTAATACATAAAGTTTTATCCCGTTGGCAATACTCTTGATTCTCAGTGTTATTGATGTCCTTTTTTTGAATATTAGTTGTTGGGTGAGACAACAAGTTAAATAAACTGGAGCGATTGCATTCAAAGATAAACCAGTCTCTATCAAATTGTAGGCTGTAGCTATTTAAGCAAGTAAAGCTTGTTCTTTTTATATCATTAATAATTGTAATTGAGTTTTCGTCGCATATATTTCGGGCTGCTAATTGATTTATTTGTTGATTGATTTGATCCTTATCTTTATTGGGTATAAGCCATATATGTAAAACAATAAATCTGATTAATTTTCCCGTTACTTCTGCTAATACAGCTCCTATAAACGGCGGCAACTTTAATATAAAAAACCAAAAATCTTGCAGTAATAGCCTGGGTTTGGCTGGAATGTTAATGCTAAGCTTATCTGCCGATCTTTTAATATTAATCCTGCTATAATCTGCCAGAATAGTTTCTTTTGTGTACAATTTTAAATGACCTTTTTCTAGGGATTTAATAGCTGAAAAAGCTGTCTTAAACCTCAGTCCTAAATCAGGTTCAGTCAGCGTTTCAATCCAGTTGAGGAACTGAGAATTAATACTCACCTTGTCGCGAAATTGAATCCGTAACTCAAGCTGGGGTAAGTCAGCCGGAGAAATACCCGTTAACAAATGAATCAAACTCGCCCCTAACGCATACAAATCAGACGCTGCAACCGCTTGTCCCCAAAACTGTTCTAAGGGTGCATAGCCAGAGGTTCCCACTACGGTAAACGTCACCCCTTCCATGGCTGCACTATTCTGCACCGCGCCAAAATCGACTAAATAAACCCGCTTGTCTCGTCCTAAAATCAGATTATTCGGCTTAATATCCCGATGCAAAACGGGTGGCTTTAATCCATGCAAGTACTGGAGAATCTTCAGCACCTGCGTAGCAATCGAACGCACCTGAGTTTCACTAAAGTGATAGCCTTGGTCTAATAACTGCTGCAAAGACTTCCCCGGAATATACTCCTGTACCAAACCAAACCAGTACAATCGGGCGCCTGTTTCCTTATCCAGGGAAAAATAATCTCGATAGTTGGGAATTTGGGGATGATTCAATTGTTTAAGAACCGCCGCTTCCCGTTCAAATAACTTAAACTCATCCCATTGCATCTGAGGACTAAACGCCAGTAGTTTGACGATGACAGGTTCCGGGGGCGATGAGTTCAAATCTTGGGCTAACCAAGTTTGACGACCTGCATTATTGGCTAACTGCTGTTGCAGTTGGTAACGTCCCTGTAATATTTGCGCTGGTTTTAACATGGTTCGCCTCGGATAGCGATGTTTCTTATTTAAGTTTGAATCACACCAATAAAAGTAAGAATAACCCAGAACCGATAAACACAAGCAAGCTCAACCACCCCCAAACATAACTCGATCTGAGTTCAGACTCAAGACTATCGATATCTTGCCCAAATTTCTTCGTATCAAGAGACAGATTTTTCAAGGCATACAAAGCTATACGTGTTGTTTTAAATCGCTTTTCTGCAGCGGGTTGGATCAGCTTCTCAATCCAGTTGGCAAAGCTAGGATGAATTCTTGTTGCTTGATGCTTAAACTGAATCTGCATTCCTTTCTGGGGCAATTCAGTCGGCGGAATGTTGGTTACCAAATGAATCAGAGTGGCACCCAAGGCGTAAAGATCCGATGCGGGAACGGCTTTTCCCCATAACTGTTCTGGTGGTACATAGCCACTGGTTCCCACAACGGTGAACGTCACTCCCTCGGCTTTGGCTTTGTCTTGAACAGCACCAAAATCCACCAGATAGATGTGGTCATCTTCTCCCAGAAGTAGGTTACTGGGTTTGATGTCACGGTGAATAATTGGCGGACTGAGTTCGTGCAAATAAATCAAAATTTCTAGAATCTCCTCAGTGATATAGTAGATTTCTTTTCGGCGAAAGTATCTTTTTTTATCTAAAAAATCCTGAAGAGAGTCGCCTTTAATATAGTTCTGCACTAGCCCCAACCATAACAATCCTTCTCCCTCAGTTGAATCGACGGTGAAATAATCAATATATTGGGGAATTCTCGGATGATTGATGGTTTGCATAATTTTGGCTTCTCGTTCAAACAGCTTGAGTTCATCCCATTGCATCTGAGGATTAAAGGCTAGCAGCTTAATCATTACTGTTTTAGGAGATGAGGCTTTTACGTCAGTGGCTATCCAAGTTTGGCGACCCGCATTTTCTTTGAGATTTATTAGTAATTTATAACGGTTTTTTAGTAGATGGTGTTTCCGCATACTCAGGTTTAAAATACAGTGCTTTATTGAATTATTGGCATTGATCGAGCCAGGTTTGGATTTCTTTGAGTATCCATTTACATTCAGCTTGAGATAAACCCCTTATCGTATATGTATCCGTTAGAGTTTTTAGATAGATTTGATGACAATCAGAGTTAACTGTAAGTTCTTGAAGGTATGAATTATAATAATTAGTATTTTCTAGTTTTGTTTTTCGAGTGTTTCTTTTTGTTGGTTGATCATACATTTTAAATAAAATGTAATTCTTACAGCATTCAAAGATTAATCCTTCTCTATCAAATTGAATGCGGTAGCTATTTAAAGAAACAAAACTTGTTCTTTTTATGTCATTCATGATTGATTTACATGTATTTCTTTTAAATTTAAGCCACCATTCTTTGAATGAAAACATTGTTTTTTTAACAACAAATACCATTTTTGTTGTTGATAAAATTAAAATTAAAAAAGCGAAATCAATGTTCATTAAAATTCCTAATGAAATAAGCAGAGACAATAATAAAGTTACCAAGTAAGGTCCTAAAGGAATTATCAAAATGAACATTATCGCTATAAGCATAATTAGAATATATGTTCCTATAAGTGGTGCTATTTTTAGAGCAAAACCAAACAAGTCTCGCAGTAATAACATTGGCTTTGCTGGAATAGTAATACTAAGTTGATCCGCGACCGATTTGTCAATTTTAATTTTACTAGAAGCCGGGGGTTTAATCCTTGGGGTATTATCCTTAATTAAATAACCTTGTTTGAGTTTTTTTAGGGCTTGAGAAGCTGTCTTAAACCTCAGTCCTAAATCCGGTTCACTCAGGGCTTCAATCCAGTTGAGGAATTGAGGATTAATACTCACCTTGTCGCGAAATTGAATCCGTAACTCACGCTGGGGTAAGTCAGCCGGGGAAATCCCGGTTAACAAATGAATCAAACTCGCCCCTAACGCATACAAAT
>NZ_JAVJUO010000184.1:0-10942 GCF_040220555.1 Coleofasciculus sp. C1-SOL-03 | reverse complement strand
GCCCCCCTGAAGGGTGTAAGTCCCAGCTCTTCGGCTACCCATCCGGTCCCTAACTCCCTCACCCCCAGCCCCTCTCCCACCGGGTGAGAGGGGAGTCGGAGTATCTTGTCCCCCTTCCCCCTGCTTGGGGGAAAGGGCTAGGGGATGGGGGGCATTACTGGCACTATCTCCCTCACCCCCAGCCCCTCTCCCACCGGGTGAGAGGGGAGTCGGAGTATCTTGTCCCCCTTCCCCCTGCTTGGGGGAAGGGGCTAGGGGATGGGGGTATTTTCCTAAACTATTACCCGCACCCCCCCCCCCACACCCACCCGGTGAGAGGGGAGTCGGAGTGTCTTGTCCCCCTTCCCCCTGCTTGGGGGAAGGGGTTAGGGGATGGGGGCTAAACCCCTGACGCACGACTGCCAAAGCTTCCGCTAAATTCGTCTCCACCAACTTACTCGAAACCCGAACAACCTTGAGTCCTAACGACTCTAACAACTCCTGACGCTGTTGGTCTGCCTCTTGCTGTGATTGATGGATACCTCCATCAACCTCCACAATCAGCCGTTCTGCTCCACAAAAGAAATCAACAATAAATGCGCCAATAGGCTGTTGTCGTCGAAATTTTCTTCCTTCTAGTTTGCGTCCACGCAGAGCTTGCCAGAGGATTTTCTCACTCGGAGTTGGTTCTTTGCGAAATTGACGGGCAACCTCGGTCATTTTCTTTTTAAGGGCTGGGGAAATTTCCCAGTATTGTTTCTGTCCCCCTTCCCCCTGCTTGGGGGAAGGGGCTAGGGGATGGGGGTATTGTCCTAAACTATTACCCTCACCCCCAACCCCTCTCCCAATCTGGGAGAGGGGAGCCGGAGAAGTAGTGGGGGGATGGGGGCTAAACAGCCCCCCATTCACATAGGGAAAGCCATTCGCCCAGTTGCGGATTCCTGCCTTTTCCCGTTGCTTCGGGGGGGTTGCCATTGCCCGAAATAGCTCCTCTAGCACCTCATGGGTATTCGACGAATCCCCCGCACTCATCTGCGCGATGGTATCGGTGAATAGGTTGTTACTGTAAAAAATATTCGTATCCTCGGCGAAAAAGCAGAAGATGAGCCGCGCCATAAAATGATTGAGTTCCTCCCGACGCTCTGCGGTATCCCAGTCGGGGTTCTCATTGAGCAGTTCCACATAGAGTTTATTGAGTCGCCCTGTCGCCTTAATATCAAAGGCATTTTCCCGAATTTGCTTAACCGTCGTAATCCCCGCCAACGGTAAAAAGAAACCAAAATGGTTATGAAACTCAGGATAGTCACAGACAATCGTTTCTCCATCAGCTAAGTTCTCCGCCTCCAAGCTTTTGCCATCCGTCGCTAAGATAAACTTTGCCTTTTGTTTAGCAGTCGCTGGACTCTCCCGCAAAGCCGTCAGGGTTGCTGTTACTTCCCCTTCTGAGCAAACCTTAATGTGGATATTGTTGCGCTGGAGAACCCCACCAAGGTCAGACTGATTGGTACTGTTGCGCTTACTCTTGAGCCGTTTAATCGTCGTTGATTTATTCCCAAACGCTTCGAGGAAGGCAAAGGGAAACTCCTCTGGGTCAAAGGGAGCTTCAGCGAGTTGGGAAACGGCTTCTTCGATTTCGACTGCATTCATGCTCTAACGCTCAATCACTCAGGAGTTCAATTCTCGCCAATTGGGATACAAACGACCATCATCGCCACCGATCTGCAACTCTTCCATTGAGTATTTTACTCCGACGGTATCGGCTTTTGATCGGGCAACCAACGCCCCTACAACTTTCACTGAAGTTTTGCGTCAATGATTTAAATGACAAATAATGTGGCAATCGACAAAAATGGAGAATACCGGATTTGAACCGGTGGCCTCTGCGGTGCGATCGCAGCGCTCTACCAACTGAGCTAATTCCCCGGACTCCTAGTCTAGCATACTGTAGCAGCTCACCTGAGCGATCGCCGTCTCCGATGCCAAGCAACCCTCTCCTGCTTCTCGTTCCATCATTGCCTACCTAATAAGTAGGTGGACACAATTAAAGTTAACGGTTGAGATGTAGGGAACAGGGAACAGGGAACAGGGAACAGGGAACAGGGAACAGGGAACAGGGAACAGTAAGGGTTTGAGGGTGATCAGGCAGGGGCGGGTTGTATGATTCGCGTTTTTGACCTCACACCCATCGAACTAAACCCGCCCTGACCAAATTTTCATCGCTTCCCACTTAACTTCCGTCCCAACCGCCGGAATCCCCCCATGGCTCCCACCAACTCTGGATACACCGGCACCAACGGCGACTTCTCCCGACTAAACCGCACCGCTAACGTGCGAATCAAGGTCAAGATTTCCGGGCGTTCAATCTCGGTGATCGGGAATTGCAATAACGCCTCCAACGTCTGCGGCGTGCCAATCCGACTTAATGCCATAGCCGCTTGCTCCCGGACAAACCAATCATTATCCTTCAACAAGGGCATTAATGCCTGCAATGCGGGTGCAGTGCCAATACGTCCCAAGGCTGTCGCCGTTGCGCCTCGGATATCGCCATCTTGATCCTTTAATAAAGGAATTAACGCCTGTAATGCCGTCGGCGTCCCAATTCTTCCCAATGACTCAATCGCCTGTTTTCGCACCCGTTTATCCTGATCCGTCAACACCGGGATTAACGCCGTTAACGCGGGAGTTGTTCCCATTCGCCCTAACGCCGCCGCTGCTTCCTGACGCACCACCGGATCAGTATCCTCTAACGCCGGAATTAACACCTCTAACGTCTGGGGATTCCCGGAACGCGCCAAGGCTTCCGCCGCTTCCTCTCGCACCACCGGATCAGCATCTTGCAACGCTGGAATTAACGCCTCTAGGGTTTCCTTTGTGGCAATTTTCCCCAATACCATCGCCGCTTCTTCGCGAATCTGATTCTGGGGATGGTTCAGGGCTTGGGTTAACGCCTGCACTACCGTGGGATTTTCCAGGTGAATCGCACCACTGGCTTGCCAGCGGACAAAGCTATCCGGGTGATTCAGCACCTTAACCAATTCCTGCAAGGCTTCTGGTGTGCCAATTTGCGCCAACGCCATCGCCGCTTCCCCCCGCACATAACTATCAGTATCATGGAGGGCAACAATTAACGCCTGTATCGCCGCCGATGTACCAATTCGCCCCATCGCCGCCGCTGCTTCACCCCGCACCACGCTATCCTCATCCCGGAGGGCGGGGATTAAAGCTTTCACGGTTTCGGCATCGCCAATATAACCCAAGGCAGTCGCCGCTTCACCGCGCACATACCAGGGTCCTTGATTTAGGGCTTTAATTAACGTAGCGACGGCGGAAGAACTGCCAATTTGACCTAGGGCGGCAATTAACGCGGCGACGAAATCTTTGCGGGTATAATAGTGTTTCTCATCCAATTCCTGCTCTAATTTGTCTGCCATCTGGGTATTGGTTTGCCCCAAGGCGACAACGGTAGAAGCAATGAAGCCGACGAAGGGATAATGGTGCCACAAGTCATAAATATGGTCAATCACCTCAGTGATTAAGGGATGAGACAATTGATCACATTCGGCGATCGCTCGTCCAGTTAACAGGAGTAAGGTCGAGAAGATATCATCTTTTTCCTGAGTAATGGCTTTGAGTAGCGGAATCGGATCATCCATCAATCCCGCCAGTAGACTGATGCTTTGATGCCAGTCATAATTCCACAAATGGGCTTTCACCAACGCCATCCCCTGACTAGGATTCTCTTGAAGCACCCGTCGCAAATAACAGGCGGTTAAATAATCCTGAGTAATCCGGTGAATAAACACATAGCGATCGCCTTCTTTGGTCAATCGGTGCAGAATCCCCTGTTCTCCAGACAGTTGTACTAGCAGTTGGGCGGGGGTTTGTTGGCGTAAGGGTTCTAACCCCTGATCCTGTTCTAGGGCGTTGGCGATTTCCTGTTTTAGTTCTTGGGAATCAAACACCTCTTGCCCTTGACAGGTAAACTGATAGGCGAGATCTTCCAATAAGCGGATTTTCACCCCACTATCTGACCCCCGATGCTGCGTCCATTGACTCAGGAGATACTCGACGGTTTTCTGATAAATTTGACCACGACGGGCGGGTAAGGTGAGAACTTGCTCATAATATAAGCTGCACAGTAAATAGAGAAGACGAGGATTTTGTGCCAAGCCACGCAGTTGGGGATTTTGTCGCAGTTGTTCAATTAAGCTGTCGGCGGAAATCCCTTCTTTCGTTTCATGAGTGCCATGTTGAAACCAGGCGTGAATAAACTGTTCAATCTGGGGTTGACTCAGTGGAATAATTTCCACTTCCTTTGCCCCATTAATAAACGCGCCACCGTAACCGACAAGGCGAGAGGTACAAATAATCGGACAGGGATGGGTTTCCAGGAATTGGTTCAGTTTAGCGGCTAAGGCATTGCGATCGCGTTTGGGAACTTCATCCAAGGCATTGAACAACAACAGACATTTCCCCTGACGCAATTTTGCCTGTAACCAGGGTTGAATATCCGCCCAGGTTGTGGGATAATCCCGTTGAACCAGGGATGCGATCGCCACGGCGATATCATCTGCGGCTTCATACAAATCCACTAAGCGGATAAATAGGGGAAAAACCACATCCTCGACGCTAATTTTGGCATCCACCAATTTTTGCCGTTCCCCTGCTGCTGTCAATGCGGCTTCCCGGCGCAATAGCGCACTTTTGCCCATTCCCGGATCAGCCAAAACCATCAAGCGTTGATAATTTTTCTTTGCCTGTTCCCAGGGAACCCGATAGCGTTTGGCTTCTACATCGCGATTTTTGATCGCATAAGCGCGTTTCAGTTCAGCTTCCGATTCGGCGTATCCCCAAAAGGTTTCCACCTCATGGCGATAATTGCGTTCACGGGTAACTTGAATCGGGATATAGAGGGATTTACGGGGAATCGGGTGTTGGGTATGTAAAAGGGTTTTATATTTAAAATGAGATTCGATATCCTCTAGGAATCGGCAAACCGATTCGATTTTTGGATCACGGTTCAGTGGGCGAGTGTCCTCGGTGTGGGTATCTTGAGAACTAATCATAATCTTACCCCTGTTGATTAAAGCGTTTTTGAATCAATCGGAAAAGCCATAGCACTGACTTGATGGCACGCTTCGTGCCGACTACGAACGAACGAATCTGGGTGGAGTCAGGGCTATGTTGCGATCGCCTTGATTCTGGATTGTCTTAACTCACGACTCAAAGCTGATCGCTATACTATGATCCTATAATTATATCCGTTACGATTCCAGGTTTTCATCCCTGAACCCCGTTATGTCATTCTGAATGGAGTGAAGCGGAATGAAGAATCCCTACAAACGTGTTGCTTCCAAGCCGACTCTACCCCCAAAGGAAGTGAATAGCAAAGCCTAACCTATTTTAAGCCGAATCGTGTCATTCTCAGGAGAGCGATCGCGCAACGAAGACTATGTGCCAATATGTCGCGAACATATAGCACTACATCTCAAACCAATCCGCACTCAAATCACGCCATTGAGGATTTGCCGATTCAATCAAAGCAATCTTTTTAGCACGCAACCACCCTTTAATTTGCTTTTCACGGGCGATTGCTTCCCTGATATCTGAAGTTTCCTGATAATAAACGAGTTGATTGATATTATATTTTTGTGTAAATCCAGGAATCAACTTTTGTTTATTTTCGTACACGCGACGATATAAATCATTTGTTACGCCAGTATAAAGCGTCTTTGAACGATTCGTCATTATGTAGACGTAATACGTATTCACCTTGTTTTATTGAGTTAGTAAATTTTGGGCGACGTGAAAACTCTCCCTCTTGAACTGAGTAATGAGATGCTTCGTTCCGTTCCTTCGCTTCGCTACGGACTCCACTCAGCATGACATTGTTATATCAATATACAGCGCTTCGCGCTCTTATGGAGTACAGTATTAGCCCGCTATCCCTCAAACTGCTAGATTGATGTTGTACCTCATAGCAGAGGAAAGCGCTGTATTAGTGTCATTCTGAACGTAGCGAAGCGGAGTGAAGAATCTCTGCAAATGTTTCAGCATCTACCTCAATTCACTTGAGATAAAAGATGATAAAAATAAAGGTTAAGTCAACTCTCGTCTAATTTGGGCGATCGCCCCATTCAACCCTTCACTGTGAATCCAGCCCACATACCCCCCATAAACCATCCTGTCATTACTATCCGCCACAAAAACATGATCAACGCCCAAGGGATTTTTCCAGGTTCTCACCGCTGCACCATCTCTGAGTCGAATAATCGGATGAGACTGTTTAAAATCCCGGTGATGTGCAGGAGTCATACCCGGAACCCGTTCTAAAATGGCGATCGCCTCTTGAGTCGCATCCGTTGCATCAGCCTCCACTACCGTATAACAACCACACCCATCGGTTACCGTCGCTTTTAACCTATCCTTAATATCCCCATCAAATAGCGACAGCGCTTCAATCTCCTCAATCAACTTCCCATGCGGTTCACTCTGACGTCGCTGACAATAAATCGCCGTGAGTAAATCCTCAAGCCCCACCTCAGCTAACGCATCGGTAATCAATCCTGTCAACCCCAAAACCGCAATTCCACCTAACATTCCCGCCGGACCCCCCAGCAATGCTAAAGCCGCCGTGATCGCCGCCGCCCCTGTCAACCCTGTCGCCGCCATCGTCACCACCAGAATCACCCCAGGTAATCCCAACGCCGCAATTTTTTTGACAACTTCATCCATTTTTATGACCTCCCTTCAGCAGCGAAAAGTGTTTAGGCTTTCTCTATCAAGTCTAACCTGCCTCTATCACTCGACTCGGATCTACGGAATTAAACGTATAAAAATATACCGAATTAAATTTAGCGATCGCATAGAAGCTTGAGCCAATCCCATAATTAAGTTTATTGGTCACCTGCCAGTCACTTAAGATTATTGCCGATGCTATATTATCTCAGTTATAATAAAATCGCCTATATATTAACAAAATGCCATGAATGATTTATTCAAAAATGCTTTTATCCAAGCCTTAGGAGTAGCTGCATTAATTTATATTGGGTTTCAACTTCTGGATTGGGGCATAGAGACAATCTTGCGTATTTTAAGAAGTTTCGATAATTGGTATAGAATCTATGGCTCGAAATGGGCTGAAGAAGTTGCCATTTCCTTTGGCGTACTTTATCTACTTTTTGCGGCAGTGATTAATAGTAGAAACCGTTAATCGGTCAAAGGTTTAACAATAAAAACAATAGATTTTCGGGTTAAAGACATTTCGTGCATCGCGTCTGTAGGGGCGGGTTTAGGGAATTCTGTTTCGCTATTGATGATAACGTCAATTCAAAACCCGCCCGGAGCATCTGTCGCTTTATCTACTTTTTGCGGCAGTGATTAATAGTAGAAACCGTTAATCGGTCAAAGGTTTAACAATAGAAACAATAGATTTTCGGGTTAAAGACATTTCGTGCATCGCGTCTGTAGGGGCGGGTTTAGGGAATTCTGTTTCGCTATTGATGATAACGTTAATTCAAAACCCGCCCGGAGCATCTGTCGCTCCCCCAGCTTCCAGACGTGCCATGGCACGTCTCTACATTGGCTCCCCCCGCTCCCCCTCACCACACCACTTATTCAGCAGCCCCTAATTATCCATCCACCGCACAGCGAAACCCAGCCAAAATCTGACGCACACTGGGATAATACCAATTGCGGAAACTACAGCGCATCGCCCACGGACGAGTTGTCCAACTACCGCCGCGCAAAACCCGATGTTCGCCATCAAAATAGGCTTGAGAATAGCCGCGATAAGGATAACTGACAAACCCTTTGTATCCATCAAACCAACTCGCTGTCCATTCCCAAACATTCCCCAACATGTCATAACAACCTGATGCACTTTGCCCTTGGGGATAAGCATGAACCGGAGTCGTATGTCCTACCGTATTATCGTGATTACAAAAATAAGATGTCGGTTCCGTATCACCCCAGGGATAGATGTGATGACACCCCTTTTGTACATCCCAACTCGCCGCTTTTTCCCATTCCGCTTCACTGGGTAATCGCTTGCCGACAAAATTAGCATAAGCCTCGGCTTCATACCAACTCACCCCATAAACCGGATGATTATCCCAAAAAGGTTCATCTGACCAATAGAGGGGATAGGCGACAGGATTATCCTGCAACCATTTCCATCCTTCCACAGACCACCACTGATGATTTTGATATCCCCCCGCTTCAATAAAAGCGCGATACTGATGACAGGTAACCGGGTAGCGATCAATCCAGTAGGTATCTAAAAAAACGCGATCGCATGGACGTTCGTTATCCATAGCATCAATCTCGTCGCTTCCCATGACAAACTCACCCGCCGGAATTTTAATCATCTGTCCTTTATCCGGACTCATTTCTCCTTTGGCAAACGGATCATCTAAGACAAATGACGTAGGCGTGCGTCCGGTTTGGCAAAGGGTGTTATTCTTAGCAGATAAGCGGTGTAATTGCAAGATAAAAGCAATCGTTTCAGCATGTTGACTCTCGTGCTGAACTAACCATCGCCATAAACGTTCTTGGTGATCTAGGGGGGCAATTTCCAGATAGTCAAAGACTTGGGTTCTGACGATATCCAGATAATCTTGAATTTCTGCCAAGGACGGTAACTTTTGGCGATCGCACTTCGGTAAACCATCCGCCGCAAAAAGCCGATGATACTCTGGAAATAGGGGTTTTAAGCCAGCATAGCGTTCTAGAATCCAATACGCTTCCGTAAACGCAATATGACCCAAATGCCAACCCACGGGACTAAAATCCGAATGCGCTTGTCGGTAAAATCGGGTTTCGTCAATCCCTTCGACGAGAACTAACGTACCCAGGCGGCATTTTTCCATCTTTTGACGGATGCTTTTTCGACAAGCATGAACTGATGTAAACGTCACAATTTTCTCCCCTCAACTGGACGAGTTTTGGCACAACTTTTCTAGTGTCCAGTGAATCGGGTTCACAAGCAAGAGTCGTAGGGAATAGCTCAACGTTAATGGAAACATAACTATCATAAAAAAAGTGGCACATCCAGTAATGTGCCACTTCCTCCCAGTATCTATAACCCAATCAGCGGTCTACTGAACCCATGATTACGTCAACACTACCGAGAATTGCCATAATATCTGCCACTTTCACTCCCCGCAAAATATGGGGGACAATTTGCAAATTGTTGAAATCCGGTGGACGAATCTTCCAACGCCAGGGAAAGATATTATCATCCCCAATAATGAAAATGCCCAATTCTCCCTTTCCACTTTCCAAGCGAACATAGTGTTCACCCTGGGGAATCTTAAAGGTTGGCGGAATTCTCTTACCACTAAACTGGTAATCAAAATCATTCCACTTAGATTTCTTTCCTTCCGCCATGCGTTTGGCTTCCAGATTTTCGTAAGGACCACCCGGTAATCCTTTTAATGCCTGACGAATAATTTTCAGGGATTCCCGCATTTCCCGAATCCGAACTAAATACCGGGCGAGACAATCCCCAGCGGTTTCCCAATGGATATCCCAATCAAAGTCGTCATAACATTCGTAGTGGTCAACTTTCCGCAAGTCCCACTTCACGCCGGACCCCCGCAACATTGGACCCGACAGCCCCCAGTTAATTGCTTCGTCACGGGTAATCGTACCCACCCCTTCAACACGACGGCGGAAGATGGGGTTGTTGGTAATTAGGCGTTCATACTCATCGACTTTCGGGTCAAAATAGTCGCAGAAGTCTTCACATTTGTCAACCCACCCATAAGGAAGATCAACCGCTACCCCACCAATCCGGAAGTAATTATTATTAATCAGGCGTTGTCCGCTGGCGGCTTCCCACAAGTCGTAAATTAATTCCCGTTCCCGGAAGATGTAGAAGAAAGGCGTTTGCGCCCCCACATCAGCCAGAAAGGGTCCTAACCACAACAGGTGATTAGCGATGCGATTCAACTCCAGCATAATCACGCGGATATAGCTGGCGCGTTTGGGTACTTCAATATCCGCTAACTGTTCTGGGGCGTTAACGGTAATCGCTTCGTTAAACATTCCCGCTGCATAATCCCACCGACTCACGTAGGGGACATACATAATATTTGTGCGGTTCTCGGCTATTTTCTCCATACCGCGATGCAGGTAGCCGATAACTGGTTCACAATCAATCACATCCTCCCCGTCTAACGTGACGATTAAGCGGAGAACGCCGTGCATGGACGGATGGTGAGGACCCAAGTTGAGAACCATTGGGTCGGTTCTGGTTTCGATTTGTGCCATAGTGATGTGTTTGGTTTGCCCAACTCTTAGCGATGACGCTTTAACAAAAATCGCGCAATCCCCTACCCGACGGGATCGGTGAGGATGGATAGCGAATCAAAAGGGAGGATTGGATGCCCTCCATTGATGCTCTTCATTTTTGATATTCTACCTCGGTGAGGGGTAAAGCTAAACAGTGGGGAACCCCACGAGGTTAACCATCATTCTGTTTCACTCTTGCCAGTTTATAAGTTTTATGCTATTGTTGCGGGCATAGGATCAAAGTGGACATGATAGTTTTCGAGTTCAAAGTCAAAGCTAAACCTATTCACCATTTCTGATGCAGGTTGGTCTATATATCTAGACAATTAGTGACATAACTAGACATTTTTTATGATATAATCAGGCAATGTCTAGTTTAACTCCCCAAGAAGCAGCTACTCTACTAGGTGTGACGGTCAAAACTTTGCACCGATGGGAACTCAACGGTAAAATTCGATCTTCTCGGACGGCTGGTGGTCATCGTCGATACGATATTGCTGATTTAATTGGTAATAAATCGGGTAATGAATTAACCGTTGGTTATGCCAGAGTATCTAGTCATGACCAAAAAGACGATCTAAATAGACAGGTTTTAGTCTTGGAAAGCTACTGTGCCAAACAGGGATGGGAATTTGAGATTATTCAAGATCTCGGTAGTGGCATGAAC
>NZ_JAVJUO010000183.1:0-19602 GCF_040220555.1 Coleofasciculus sp. C1-SOL-03 | reverse complement strand
ACAAGACAAGGAGGACAAGGAAGGAAAGAAGACAAGGGGGGAAAACCGTACAGAATTCGGTTCGGTCAAACTCACTTCTAAAAGCCGAAACGCCCTATTTTTCGTTCTCACTCTTCCTTGTCTACTGGTCTACCTGTCTTCCTTGTCTTGCCTAGACCCCCATCTTAAAAAACCTACCCTTGTGAGCCGGATAGATCCCCCTTCCGTCCCCCTTTTGAGATCCCCCTCCCGTCCCCCTTCAAAAGGGGGAAGCCAGCGGATGCTTCGCTTTTGTTCCATGGGGGAGACCAAAGGAGGCTTCGCGTTTGTTTCTCCTGGGGGCTGGGGGGGATCAAAACGCCACACAGCTAACGTGAACAGCAATACAGCTTATCCCAACCGCCTTATCGCCCTCCTGATTAGCTTTGGTTTTCTCCTTTTACTGGGAGGATGCCAATCTAAAAAAGTTCCTCCTAGTATCCCTGTACAAGTCCAACAAGTCGTCAGTGGACAAACCATCGAAGTATTAGATACCACCCAACAACCCGCCTTAATCGTCCGGGTGCGGTTAATTGGCATAGAAGCACCCGACTTGAGACAACAGCCTTGGGGAACCGCCGCTAAAACTCGGATTGAACAACTTATCGGTGAAACGAGGGGTCAACAACTGGTACTCCAATCAGTTTTCTTAGAACCTGATGTCCAAACTAAAGACAGTTTTGGTCGCTGGTTAGCCTACGTTTGGCATGATGGAGTCATGATCAATGAACAACTGATCAAAGAAGGATATGTTTTAGCGACACCGCGATCGCCTAATAATAAATATAATGAACGCCTAATCCGCGCTCAAGAATACGCCCGAATTATGGGATATGGAATTTGGAACCCAGAACAACCCCTCCGTTTAACCCCGGCAGAATTTCGGCGACGCAATCCTTAAGATAAGGCAGACAGCCAGTTTGTAGTAAGCACTTTAGTGCTTAAACGCATAGACGGAGAGGGCTAAAGCAGAAAGCCAGTTTGTAGTAAGCACTTTAGTGCTTAAACGCATAGCTGGAGTTGGCTCAGGTTCTCTCACGACAAAACAAATCTGATAGATGTTGCCGTGAAATTGGGCGCACGTCGATCATTGGTGTCAACTTAGAGCGAAAAGCAGGGAGAACGGGGAGTGTAGGGGCGGGTTTTACCGATAACATTTTGCACCTAACTGATAACTTGAATAAACCCGCCCTTCTCCCATAGCCGGGGATGTAGGGGCAGGTTGTACAGATAACTTATGGCAAAAACTTTGTCGGGGCGGGTTTAGTTATATCTGGGTGCAACCAAAAAGATAGTAGTCAAACCCGCCCCTACATTAAACCCACCCTTCTCCAGTAGCTAAAAATTAGAATGGGTAAGGGTTATGGCTTAAGTTGACACGGGCGCACGTCGGTGCGCCCCTACGATTCTAATCCATTAATAATGTGTGCCACTCCACTAGCCATTGTCTGCTTATTATAAAAATCGGACTGACGCCAAGCCTCTATTCGTAGGGTGTGTTAGCGTAGCGTAACGCACCTTTGCCCCCATCAGTGGTGTAGCTGCGTAAGTCCTGAAAAATAATATTTGATGGTCATGATTTGATTTTTTAACAGTTCGCCATGAACGTTTTACCTACTCGGTGCAACCCGATAAGAGTTGGATTTTTTTATCATAATTGATTCATCCTGCTAGTCGAATAGCACAATGAATCAAAACTAAATATTGTTTACTTTTATTAAAAGAAAACCCCAAAACACTCAGGATCAGCGAAACTATCAAGCATACGATTACAGGGTGTTGAACCAATGAAATCAGCTCGGTTGTGCTGGCGTTGCTTATCCGTCTTGCTGTCTCTGTGCCAAGGTATACTTTTGGGCATCGCTTCACTGGTGGTTGATTCTCCAGTCTTGGCGCAATCGATAACTCCAGCAGCCGATGGTACAGGGACAATTGTCACACCGGATGGGAACCGCATCGACATTTCCGGTGGTAGTCTGTCTGCTGATGGCAAAAATCTATTCCACAGTTTCCAGCAGTTTGGCTTAAATCCCAGCGAAGTCGCCAACTTTTTAGCTAATCCAGATTTAAATAATATCCTCAGTCGCGTCACAGGTGGTGACGCTTCTGTGATTAACGGGTTAATTCAGGTAACAGGCGGCAGTCCAAACCTATATTTAATGAATCCGGCTGGGATTATTTTGGGTCCCAATGCCCAACTAAACGTCCCCAGTGACTTTTTCGCCACCACCGCCACAGCCATTGGTTTTGGCGATGATAACTGGTTTAATGCCATGGGCGGGAGGGAACAATTAGCGTTAATAACCCGATAAATGGCACAGGCAATGCCTCGATTACTTTCACAGGATCAACAACACTAAACGCTGGGATAAATACAGAAAATCAGAACATCACAATTAATGGTCAGACGAGGGTTGGTGGCGATGTCACCCTTAACACAGGAGATGGTGGCGGTGATATCAGCTTCAATGGCACAGTTGAAAATAAAGAAAACACAACCAACAATCTGACAGTAAGTAGTGGTACAGGTAATATCATATTTACTCAGTCAGTCGGTCAAGCCAATCGTTTGGGAACTCTTGAAATCAATAGCGATGGCACGACACAATTGCATAGCAACGTCGCTACTCACAGCAACCAAACCTACAACTCGGCTGTCACGTTGATGAACGACGTAACTATCGATAGCCACCTGGGTAACGGTTCGATTACCTTTGATGGTACGGTCAACAGCGAAAATAATGATAGTCATAACCTGACCATCAATAGTGGTGTAGAAAATATCACTTTCAACAATCAAATTGGTAACAACCAACCTTTAGGAATTCTTCAAGCTAACAGCACAGGAACTACCCGCTTCAACTCTACGGTGGAAGCGTTTAACCTTACCACTAACCCTGGAGGAACTACATCGCTTAACAGTAATGTGACTACCGCAGGTGATCAAAACTATGGTGATGCTGTAGTCCTTGAAAGTGATACTATCCTCAACGCCAATGAATTTACCTTCAGCGCTGGTTTAGACGCAGGCGGTCACTCATTAACGCTGAAAGCCACAGAAATTGATACTATTAACTCCCTCACAAACGGCAATCTCCTTACCTTACAACCCGCCACATCTAACCAAGCTATCGCGATTGGCGCAACCAATAACAGCACCGCCGCTTTAGACTTGACAACCAGTGAATTAAATGCATTCCAATCCAACTTTAATACCCTAACCATCGGACAAGGAAACACAAACCCTGTCACCTGGTGATATTACCCTCCTTCCCACACAATCCTTGCTGTTTACTCAGATAGACGGTGACATCGAAATTATTAGTGTTGATGCACCGACAATTCCCGAAGAAGAACCTGTGGATGAGTCTCAAATCAATCCAGTTGATGTCATCCAACCCACTGAGGATAGCGAACTTCTAGAAGAAGATAATAATCAATTACTCGAAGACGAAGACACCAGCGAATCCTCCGAGTCAGCATCTGTCCCCACCACCACCAACACCACCTCAACCCCAGCCGCCGAAACGGAAGTGGCTCAACAAGAAGGCAACTTCACCAATGCGTATGAAAGCCATCTCGGAGTTAGAAATACCCGCACCGTTACACCTCAAGAAACCAAAGCACAGCTTAATCAAATTGAACAAATTACTGGCATCAAACCCGCCTTAATTTACGCCTTCTTTAAACCCCAAAACCCCACTCCCGACAAACCTAATCCCAAAGACAAAAACGAAATCCTCTGGCAATTTAACGCTTCCACCCCTCAACACCAACAACTTTCAACGAACCCCAATCCCCAACCCACTGACCAACTCGAACTCGTCCTAGTTACCGCCTCTGGAGATGTAATTCGCCGTCCGGTTCCTGGCGCAACACGAGAAAAAGTTCTGCAACAAGTGCAACAATTACGTCGCGCTGTCACCGATGTTCGCATTCCTCGCCCCTATAAACCGTCTGCACAACAACTTTATGACTGGTTAATTTCCCCCATCGAAGAGGAATTACAAGCCCAAGAAATTAACAATCTTAGCTTCGTTATGGATAGGGGCTTGCGTTCCCTCCCCATCGCCACACTTTATGATGGCAACCAATTTATTATTGAGAACTACAGCGTCGGGTTAATGCCCAGTTTTAGCCTCACCGATACCCGGTATGTGGATATCCGAAATGCTAATATCTTAGCCATGGGTGCTTCTCAATTTAAGGAACAAGACCCCTTACCTGCTGTTCCTCAAGAATTATCCCTAATTACCAATCAGTTGTGGTCAGGGGAATCCTTTCTTAACCAAAACTTTACCCTAGATAATCTCAAAGAAGCCCGCGCTAGTCAACCCTTTGGTATTCTCCATCTCGCCACCCATGGAGAATTTAAATCAGGCAAACCGAGTAACTCCTATATTCAGTTTTGGAATACCCGATTAACCCTCGACAAATTGCGAGAGTTACAATTAGATAATCCCCCAGTTGAACTGATGGTACTAAGTGCCTGTCGTTCCGCCTTAGGGGATGAACAAGCGGAGTTAGGCTTTACCGGATTAGCTGTACAAGCGGGAGTGAAATCAGCGTTGGGTAGCCTCTGGTATGTGAGTGATACTGGGACATTAGGACTAATGACCACCTTTTATCAACAGTTAAAACAAGCCCCGATTAAAGCTGAAGCCTTGCGACAAGCACAATTAGCAATGATGCGGGGGGAAGTAGAATTAGACGGCGATGAATTAGTCACACCATCGGCTAGAATTTCTTTACCTGAGGAATTACTGAACCAGGGAAATATTAATCTGACTCATCCCTATTATTGGAGTGCATTTACTTTAGTCGGAAATCCATGGTAGTTATAGCACTACGCAGACACGTTAGGACATCAGGACACATCATTTATGTATGTAGAGACGTTGCATGGAACGTCTCTATGGTGCCGTAAGTCCTAACCTGCCTTGGTAAGGCTATAATTTGTAAACAAGCCTCAAACCCTTACAAAGGACGTAGTAGACTGACACAGCTAAAATTGTGGGATAGATTTGGCGGTGAAATCGGGCGCACGCCATGCGCCCCTACAATTCTAATCTACCAATTAAGGTGTACCATGCCAGTAGCTTGCTTCTAGCGAAGGGAGTATGACAAATGACCAATGACATAAGACAAATAACTAAAACTGCCCATTCCCCTGAACCACCTGTTTCAGTGTGGTTAACGTCTCCAACGTAATCATCCCGCGCCGATACCCTTTCTGATTGGACATCCCCAAAAACACCGAGTCCCCACGTTCAGGATTGCGGGAAAATCTCGGTGAGGAATTGAGATAAATCGAAGCACTATCAACTTTGAGGGAAAATTGGCGACTTTCCAGATAAGATTCAGTTACTACACAGTCAGCGTGGCGGCTACTATATTGATTAATCCACGCGATCGCGTCTTCGGTGTTATCGACTAATTTGAAGGCGACGACTTTATCTAAATAGGGTTGACTCCATTCTGATTCAGACGCTAGAGTCAACTGATCGGGAAACTTTGCCACCAACTCGGCATCGGCTTTGAGTTTGAAGCCCTTGTCACTTAAACTCTTACAGAGATTCATTAATGAGGATGGTTTTTGATTGCGATGGATCAAGACTTTTTCGATCGCATTCACTGGATCAGGGATACTGGCGTGGCTGTCTAAAATAATCGATCGCACTCCATCCCAAGTCCCTGAAGCCGACCAATAGAGATAGCAGTTCCCCATCGCTGATCTTAAAACGGGGACTGTGGCTTGTTGCAAGACTTGCTGGACTAACGTTGGACGCCCATAAGGAATCACTAAGTTTAAATAGTCATCCCGTGTAACTAAATCGCGAATTGAAGCCCCCTGTTCGGAAGGGAACAATTCCAAACAGCCGGAGGGTAAACCCACATCATCTAGGGCAGTCTGTAACGCTTCGGCAATGACTTGATTGGATTGACTGGCTTCGCTACTTCCTTTGAGGATCAGACTATTCCCCGTTTTAACACAAAAGCCCGCCGCGATCGCCCCTAACTCAGGAAACGCCTCATAAATTAAGGCAATCACGCCCAAGGGCATCATTTGGCAATAGGTTTGAGAATGATCCAATTGATACGATGCATTCATCACCCGACGAATCGGATCAGATAATTCCCCAATCCGCTGCAAAATCCCAATCGCAATCTGAAGGCGTTCTGGCGTCAGCTTCAACCAATCTAATACCAACTCAGGAACTGCCATTTCTCGACTAGCTTCCAAGTCCATGGTATTGGCATCCAAGATATCATCAAACGCATTTTGCAGGGCTTTTACCATCGCTTGAACGCCACGCGATCGATCAACGCCTTTCGTCGTTGCCAACGCTACAGATGCCTGGTAAGCCCGAATCATTACACGGTTGGGCTTAGGTGTAGGATCAGAGGCTTCCATATCCATCATTTACGAACGCCGATAAGCTAACCAAACCATTAGCGCTGGCAACACGGCTAAAATCACTGCCAGTAATGCCCAGAGAATGATCGAAGGACCGGTTGGAGATTGCAGGGCTAGGGGTAACCAGACAATCAGCAAAACCAGCACGATTAAGAGGGCTACAGGTAAGTAGCTTTCCCCAAGATTCCCCTGGGTACTCACCCAGCGATGACCTGTCCAACGCCACGTTTTTTTGTAGGGATAAGTTGTCGATAATTGCTCGATTATAAGCCCATTTTCTTCAAGAACGAAAATCTGCTGACAGCGATTACAGCCAAAAGCTTCCGTCAGGGTAATCGGCACTAAACATCCCCGCCGCCGACACGGGCAGGGATACTCCTTACTTAAATCTATCTTTTGAGCTTTCTGAGGTGGCACAAGCGCTATTCAAAACCAAGATTACGTTGATGATTGAGTGTTCCTGATTACACAATAAAGAGGCATAGTGAATTACTATAGCTTAAACCTATCCCCACAAATTCCCAACAGAAATTTCCTTGGAGACGCCCATGCTCTCATCTTAGCGCTTTCCTTTCCCTTCACCAATTTTTGACTGGGCATCGGCAATTTGCAGGCAGACAATTTACGGGCAACACGCTATATGCAATAAGCGAAGCTTCTATAGCCTCTCCTTTTAGTTAAGCGGGTAACGCGATTCGAACGCGCGACATTCACCTTGGCAAGGTGACGCTCTACCACTGAGCTATACCCGCATTTATTTGGCTTTTTACAGTCTCTCAGAATAATCCAGGTTTGTCAAGTTATTTGTTAGTTGGCATTGCTTTCCCTGCTCCCAGACCTGTCATGGCATGTTTCCCGATCTTAGTAAGTGGCTCATGAATTCCCCGACTCATTGTATTCAGAAGCTGACTCTGAAGGAAGAGACCGCCCTGATGAAACAGGTAAGGACTGAGGAGTTCCTGCCGGATCATAAGCATTATTATAAGCGGCTGAGCCATTTTGCCCCTTGAACTGCTGCATTAAACTCGCCATTTCTAAGGCACTCATGGCATATTCCCAACCCTTATTACTCTTGATTCCTGCCCGTTCTAAGGCTTGCTGCATCGTATCAGCCGTTAGAATCCCAAATACAACAGGGATTCCAGTTTGAAAGCTAGCGGCGGCAATGCCCTTAGAGACTTCAGCCGCCACATAATCAAAGTGGGGGGTTTGACCCCGAATGACAGCGCCCAAGCAAATTACTACATCATAGCGATGGCTAAGGGCGGCTTGACGAGCCATGAGCGGGACTTCAAAACTACCTGGCACCCAAATATAATCAACTTGGGAGCCATGAGGATTCGGATCGACACCGTGGCGTTTCAGGCAATCTTGACACCCGGCTAATAGCTTCTCTGTCACGAGATCATTAAATCGACCGATGATAATTGCCAAGCGCAGGGAGCTGGCTGATGTGAAATTTCCCTCAAAAACTGCCATGGCTATCTTTGCCCTCTTGCGTCATGAGCATCTGTCTGTTGGTGGAGAAGCCCCGTCTGAATTTAATCATTCAGGCGGGGAGAAAGTCAGGCTACCACAAAATAGTTCAAGACGCCAACCACAATGACCAAAGCCAGCCAAAGCCCTGAACCTATCCAAATCAAATTTTTTGATTGCTCCCAGTTTTGGGGGGTAGCATAGGCGACGGGAACGCCCACCACCATGACGAATGACAAAATGACCAAAGCTGCCAGTGATATTTGAAATAAGATAGACATTTCCTGTTGTGCCTTTCAAGACGTTAAATCCTTCTGATTGTAAGCTACCAAAAATTGACCCACTTTTTTGAAAAAACTGAAAATCAGCAACAAGGCAGATGAGGGAGAGGGGGAAGATGGGGGAGATGAGGGAGATGGGGGAGATGAGGGAGATGGGGGAGATGTGAGTTAACTCAAAACTCTACCTTACCCTGTTCCTTGTTGCCTAACCAATGACAAATGACGAATGACAAACCATGGACTTAATCTTGTGTCACACGATTAGCGACTTTGATGCCCTAGGAGCAGCCGTCGGGCTGACACGCCTGAAAACAGGAGCGAAACTTGTCCTAACCGGGGGCGCTCACCCGGCGGTTCGGGATTTTTTGGCACTGCATCGGGATGAGTATGCTTTGATTGAACGACGTTCGGTTAAAGTAGAGCAAATTCACTCCCTCGTGGTGGTGGATACCCAAAAGCGCGATCGCTTGGGGAAAGCGGCTCAATGGTTCGACTTGCCTCATCTTAGTGCCATTGAACTTTACGATCATCACGGCAACACTCACAGTGATATTCCTGCCACATTCCGACAGGTTGAACCCGTCGGTGCCACCACAACGCTCATCGTTGAGCAATTACAACAAACTTCAATCCAATTAACCACCGCTGAAGCCACAGTGATGGCACTCGGTATCCATGTCGATACAGGTTCCTTAACCTTTGACCAAACCACCCCACGGGATGCTATGGCTCTGGCGTGGTTAATGACACAAGGGGCAAATATCCGCCAAATTGCCGACTATGTTGATCCAGGACTTTCGCCGCAGTTGCAACAACTGCTGACCACCGCCCTAGACCAGTTACAATCTGAAAATCATCAAGGTAATACCTTGTCCTGGGTGTTCCTGAAAACCCCAGACTATGTACCGGGACTATCGAGTTTAGCCTCACGATTAGTGGATTTGACTGAAAGTGACGCCCTATTGCTGGCGGCGGAGTATGGGGGAGATGAGGGAGATGGGGGAGATGAGGGAGATGAGGGAGATGAGGGAAATGAGGGAGATAGGGGAGTGGGGAGTCATTCTGAATCCAACAATCAACAATCAACAATCAACAATCAACAATCAAAATCATCCCGTCTGACGATCATCGGGCGATCGCGGATTCCTGGCACGAATTTAAATGCGCTCTTACAACCCCTAGGTGGAGGGGGGCATTCTCAAGCCGCCGCCGTCACCCTACGCCATGAAAATCCGCCAGAGGTTTTGCCCCAACTCGTTGATCAATTTAAAGCACAAATTCCTCAACCCCTCAGCGCCCTGGAGTTAATGTCCTCCCCAGTGCGAACGATTCGCCCCGATACCACTGTGGGAGAAGCACAGCGAATTTTGTTACGTTACGGACATTCTGGACTATCTGTGGTTGATGAAAATGACCAGTTAATTGGAATTATTTCACGGCGAGATATTGATTTAGCGCTGCATCACGGTTTAGGTCATGCCCCAGTTAAAGGGTATATGACCCGAAACCTAAAAACCATTACCCCCCAAACCTCACTGCCCGAAATTGAGTCGCTGATGGTGACTTACGATATTGGACGCTTACCCGTGTTAGCGGATGGGCAGTTAGTCGGAATTGTCACTCGTACCGATGTCCTGCGACAATTGCGCCAAGATCAAGAGCGCTGGGGAGAGACTTGCCCCATCCAGATGACCTATCCCTCATCCCGCCTGTTAAATATGCGAGAACGCCTTGCTCCTGCCCTGTGGCAATTGCTCACCCAAGCCGCCCAGGAAGCCCAGGAACGGGGTTGGCATCTCTATTTAGTGGGGGGAGCCGTTCGTGACGTATTGCTGGCGGATGAGAGCCAACCACTACTCCTAGAAGATGTAGATTTGGTGGTTGATGGCTTTCATCGGGCGGCTGATGTGGGTGCAGGTGTAACCTTGGCGAAAGCTTTGCGCGAACGGTATCCCAATGCTCGCTTAGAGGTTCATGGGGCGTTTCAAACGGCAGCATTGTTGTGGCATAATGACCCGGTGCTGGATTCCCTGTGGATTGATATTGCCACGGCTCGGACTGAGTTTTATCCCTATCCGGCGGCGAATCCAGAAGTGGAAGCCAGTTCAATTCGCCAGGATCTTTATCGGCGAGACTTTACGATTAATGCCATGGCAGCCCGACTGACGGGGAGGCGGGGTGAAGCGTTGCCCCTACTGGATTTTTTTGGCGGGATGTTGGATTTGCGATCGCGTCAAATTCGCGTCTTGCACGCCAATAGTTTTATCGAAGATCCGACTCGCATTTATCGAGCGGTGCGATTTGCTGTGCGTTTGGGCTTTGAACTGGAATCGCAAACTCAAGACTATATTCAGTATGCGCTAGAGAGTGGCGTTTATGAGCGATCGCTGGGGGCAAATACGCGAGCGCCTGCCCTAGAAACCCGCTTGAAAGCGGAATTAAAGTACATCCTAGAAGCCCCTTATTGGCAACGGGCATTCCAACTCATTGGCTCACTTGGAGCATTACGCTGTCTTCATCCCAGCTTAAAACTTGACCCCTCATTATGGTGGCGGGTTCGTCTGATTGACCGTTGGTTACGACGGTTTGATCCCGATCAAACCTTAAAACATTGGCAGATGCGGCTTGAGGTGTTAATTGCTCATTTAGAGCCTCAAGAACGCGGCAAGGTGGCAGAAAATTTACAATTGCCGATTGATAGTATTGAGCGACTGCAGCATTTAGGACAAGCCCAAACTGAGGTGGTAGAGTCTCTACCTCACTGTCAGCGTCCCAGTGAAGTGGTTTGGCTGTTACGTCAGTATAAATTACCCACATTAGTTTTGATTGCCGTACACAGTTCTAGAGCAATTCGGCGCAAGCTGTGGCACTATTTCACCAACTTGGCAACTGTGCAAGCGCCGCTGAATGGGAATGATCTCAAACGTTTGGGTTATAAGCCAGGACCTCACTATAAAGAAATGCTGGATGCTTTGTTAGCCGCCACCTTGGATGGCGTAATTCAGGATGAGGCAGATGCCAAAGCATTTCTAGAGCAGCATTATCCTCTAGTACAAGAAGGCAGAAGTCCGAAGGCTCCAGGGCAGAAGGCTATAAGGAACATAAGGTAGCTGCTTTTAAGGAGTTTGTTAACGGGTTAGTATTTGAAGCCGCGATGCACTAGGGGCTGCTGAATAAGTTTTGGAATGAGGGAACAGGGAACAGGGAACAGAATTTCCTAGCCCTTGAAAACCTGCTGCAAACTCCTTTTTGTCATAGCGACTGGACGTTCTGCTGCGCTGCATTCAACCCGCCCTGAGTTGGCACAATTTGGATATACTCCATCTAGGCTGTAGCATTATTTGTGCTTGTGGGGAGTGAATTTTTATGAACTTGAAGGCAGAACGGAGCTTAAACCAAGGGAAATACGTTCTCAGTACCCAACTGGGTGCGGGTGTGTTCAGTTTTACCTACAAAGCAACCGATACTGAGTCAGGTCAATCGGTTGTGATTAAAACCATAGGGGAAGCGCTGCGCCAGCATCCCAATGTTAATCAATTCAAGCAACAATTTTTAGACATCGCCAAACGCTTGAATTACTGCCAACATCCTCATCTGGTACGTGTCCTCGACTATTTTGAGGAAACGGGATATCCCTACCTGGTGATGGACTATATCCCCGGACAGACATTGGCAGAGGTTCTGCAGGCGGGTTCCTTGTCAGAGGCGGAGGCGATTAACTACATCCGTCAAATCAGCGATGCGGTCAAGGTGCTACACCAAGTCGAGTTACTCCACCGAGATATCCAACCCAAAAACATAATTCGGCGTCAGGATAGCGATCGCGTGGTGTTATGTGAGGTGGGGATGCTCTATGAGTTTACTCCAGGCATCCGACAGACTTACGCCAGTCTCCTCTCTGCTGGCTATGCTCCTCCAGAGGATAACGCTGGGGCAAACACAGCCACGCGGCAAACGGATATCTATGCTTTAACCGCGACATTGTACTGTTTACTTACAGGATATCCCCCCTTACCCGCACCTGTACGACAGGCGTTGTCAGTTAGGGGAAAGGATTGCCTATTTTCCTCACCCTCTCAGCCAGCGCCGTCTCAATTGAGTCCTTCGATTAAACCAGCACTACAGTACGGTCTAGAACTCATCCCTAAAAACCGTCCCCAAACCATAGACACTTGGTTAAAGCAGCTTCCCCTTCAGGAGTCTGTTACTCTCCTTGAACCGATAACCACTCAGCCAGTGGAAAACCAGCCAAAGTCAAAAGAGCCTAGCGTTGGGTCAAAGACGCGCCATGGCACGTCTCTACATTCACCCCTCAAAACGGCTAAAACCAACGCCTCAATACCCTTACAAGCGTTGTTCATGACCGGAGCGATCGCGGCGTCAGCAGGTATTGGATTTGGCTGTGCTGTACGACTCAACCAACTCGACGAACCCGGATCAACGATTTTGCATACTCAACAAACCTTTCCTCCCCGTAGGGATTGGCCCGTTTCCGAATCTCAACAATTTGTCAGGGAACAGCGAACCGGGAACCGGGAACAGAGAATGTTTTGAAGGGTTATAATTTGTTACGAATACCCAAACCATCTTCCCCATGAGCAATCCAGTCATTCATGCCTTTTTTGTCGGACGATCGCTAGCTCACACTCTGGGCGATCGCGTAGAAGACACCTTAACGAATGCTCTGAGCGAACTTGGCAAATTTGATGCTGAACAGCGAGAGCATTTGCAACAGTTTACTGAGCAAGTCATGGAAAGGGCGCAACAGGACATGGAAATCGCCATGGGCGATCGCTCGTCTAGTGCTACTGTATCGACTGGCTCTCAATCCGTTGATCTACAAGCCACGATTGATGAGTTGCGAGCTGAAATTGCTCGCTTGCGGACTGAACTACAGCTTTATCGCAATCAATCAGTGACCTGAATTGAGTGATACTGGAGGTGTTTCCAGGTTGAGGACGCCAATTGACCACCCAAAAATGGGATCAGGCTCCTCGTCCTTCTAGTGCAAGAAGGCAGAAATAACTGAACAGCTAACATCTTCCCCAGCTCCCTCTGCTCCCTCTGCTCCCCCTGCTTCATCGTATCTACGAAGCTGCTCAAGTAGTTTCGCCACGCCGCACGAGGAGTTCCCTGTTGCCTTCAGCCGTCGCTCCACAGCTCCCATCAGCTAGCTTAGGATATTCTTAACTTTCAAAGATTTTGAATTTTTATTAAGATTAAGAGGAGACCATCATTTAGGAATCTAGGTGTCTGCTGTTTCTGATAACTATGTCAACCTCAAGCAATATAAGGAACGCCAGGTGTCTAGCCAACGTTCCCTAAGAGGGATCAACCAAGACAAGGCATATCGCTGGAATCGGGAAAACTATTCCCGACATCGGCGCTTTGTCGATATTTGGACATTCGTGTTAACCCTCCTCTTCCAGTTGTGGCTCAACGGCAAACCTTGGAGCTATCCAGGGGGCATAACCGAGGCAAAACAGGCGGTTCGTCGTACAAAACAGGCAATCTGGATTCGAGATACGTTTTTAGAGTTAGGTCCAACCTTCATCAAGGTGGGACAGCTATTCTCAACCCGGTCTGACTTATTCCCCAGTGAATATGTCGAGGAACTGTCTAAACTACAGGATCGAGTTCCAGCTTTTAACTATGATCAAGTTGAGGCAATTGTCAAGCAAGATTTAGGCAAATCGGTTAGCGAACTCTTTGGCAATTTTGATCCAATTCCTCTAGCAGCAGCCAGTTTAGGACAAGTCCACAAAGCTCAACTCCAGAGTGGAGAAGAGGTTGTGGTCAAGGTACAACGACCAGGCTTGCGGAAACTGTTTACGATAGACCTACAAATTCTCAAAGGGATTGCCCGTTACTTCCAAAATCACCCCGACTGGGGTCGAGGTCGAGACTGGATGGGCATTTATGAAGAATGCTGTCGTATTCTCTGGGAAGAGATTGATTATCTCAATGAAGGGCGCAATGCCGATACCTTCCGCCGTAATTTCCGCCGCTACGACTGGGTGAAAGTTCCGCGTGTCTATTGGCGGTATACCTCCAATCGAGTCTTAACCCTAGAGTATGCTCCAGGAATTAAGATTAGTCACTACGAGGCATTAGAAGCCGCTGGATTAGATCGAAAGCTTCTGGCTCAACTAGGGGCAAGAGCATACCTACAGCAGTTGCTCAATGACGGTTTCTTTCATGCCGATCCCCATCCCGGCAATATTGCAGTCAGCCCGGAAGGATCATTGATCTTCTATGATTTCGGCATGATGGGGCGGATTAAGGCAAATGTCCGGGAAGAGTTGATGCAGACGCTCTTTGGCGTAGCCCAAAAAGATGCCAGTCGAGTCGTCGAGTCTCTGGTTGCATTAGGTGCCCTGTCTCCCGTTGATGATATGGGTCCAGTGCGGCGTTCGATCCAGTATATGCTGGATCACTTTATGGATAAGCCCTTTGAAGAACAGTCAGTCAGTGAAATTAGCGACGATTTATATGAAATCGCTTATGGTCAACCCTTTCGCTTTCCGGCAACCTTCACCTTTGTGATGCGAGCCTTCTCCACCTTGGAAGGGGTAGGCAAGGGCTTAGACCCAGAATTTAACTTTATGGAAGTGGCAAAACCTTTTGCTATGCAGATCATGACTAACGGTAATCGCCCGGAAGGGAATACATTCTTCAATGAACTGGGACGCCAAGCGGCTCAAGTGAGTAGTACGGCATTGGGGTTACCTCGACGGATTGAGGATACGATTGAAAAATTAGAACGCGGAGATATCCGGCTGCGGGTTCGTTCGATTGAATCGGATCGGATCTTGCGGCGCATGAGTAGCATTCAGATAGGAACAAACTATGCCTTACTACTCAGTGCATTCACATTGTCAGCTACGATCTTATTTGTGAATGGTCAAGTCGGGCTGGCTTTGGTCGTGGCGTTAATTGCTGCTGCGATCGCTTTTGCCCTAATTCGTTTACTCCGAAGGCTCGACCGATTCGATCGCATGTTATAACTCCCATAAGGTTATTGACGCCAGCACAAACTTTATGAAATGTCGCTTTACGGGTCTCACTGACCCGGGCTTAATTCGTACCGTAAACCAGGACTATTACTACATCGATCCGCAGGGACGCTTTTTCATTGTCGCCGATGGCATGGGCGGTCATGCTGGGGGACAGGAAGCCAGCCAACTGGCTACAGAGGTCATTCAAGCTCGTTTAGAGCGGCAATGGCTAGAGTCAGTCCCTTCGGAAACGTTACTGGAACAAGCCCTCTACGATGCTAATCAGGCAATCTTAGAGGATCAAAAAAATCATCCCGAACGGGCAGACATGGGCACGACGGCTGTCGTGGTCATCTTCCGTAAAGGTCAGCCTTGGCTGGCTCATGTGGGTGATTCTCGCCTTTATCGATGGCGACAATTAAAACTCGAACAAATGACGGATGACCATACCTGGGTAGCACGCGCCATGAAAGCTGGGGATCTGACTCCAGAACAGGCGCGAACGCATCCCTGGCGTCATGTGTTGTCCCAATGTCTAGGTCGCAAGGACTTACAGTCCGTTGATGTCGAGTCCATGGAGATTCAGTCAGGAGATTTCCTGCTCCTTTGTACCGACGGACTGACTGAGGAACTCTCGGATACGGCGATCGCGTCCCATCTCCAGTCCGATGTAGATGACGAAGAAATAACGGCTAACCTAATTGCCGCCGCCAAAGAAAAAGGCGGACGGGACAATATCACCGTGATTCTCGTCAAAATTGATGCGATCTGAGCCAAAGAGCTTAAAAAATAGTTAAATTGTCGGGCTTGCACCATTTAACTGTCACGGCGATCCCTTGAGCGCCCTCTTGTTCTAGATCCTCAATGTAACCTGCTTTATAAGACAAGGCTTCTTCTGGACTATCGAATGGTCCAAAGTAGTAAGTGACCGCAGGTTCAGCAGTGACAATTTCTATCCACCAAGCGAAGGAACTCTCTTGCTCTGTGTCAGGAGTTAGGCTTCGTATGCTGACAATCTTGCCCCCTAATTGGGAAATTCGCCGCATCGTTTGGTTCATGCGGCTGTACGGAACTCTGATCAAGACAGAACTACTCCGACGAATGGGGTAGTTGAGGGTGTCGGTAGCTGCACTCTGCCGCAAACCAACGACTTCATAAATAAAATAACGATTATCCACCAAGATACTACCTGTTAAGCCAGCAACACTTAAGATGAGCAGTCCTAACTCCCCACCCTAATCAGACGATAGTCAGGGGATATCAGAGACAGGGGGGAAGGTTGTCATGGGAGCAATTGTGAACATCGCCCCATTGAACCTATAACCACCATCAGTATTAGTTATCAGATCCCCAGAGGATTGTCACTATTTTTTTCTAGAGAAGGGGTGTGGTATGGGGATGAGGGAGATGGGGAAGCTGGGGAAGCTGGGGAAGCTGGGGAAGCTGGGGAAGCTGGGGGAGATGGGGAAGACAAAGGCATCATTGTAGAGACTAAAATGCAACGTCTGGAACATAAATGATGTGTCCTAACAGCTATGGCGGTTGCTATAACTTTTATTGTGTCCATCTACTTAGTAAATCCTAAGCTGAACTGCTGCTTTCTCCTTTAACCACAGCCGCACCAATTAAATGAGCTAAACGCAACGCTTCAGGAACTTTGCCACAATCCGTTACTCGATCTAGAACCGATGCGATCACCTGGGGATTCGCGCCACAAACCTGAAAAAAGAAAGGGGGATAAGCATGAATGGTTCCAGCGCGTTGGAGAAGGTGGAGACGCCGTTCAGGTTGAGGTAAACGATGAATCGCCTGTTCAACCGCCTCCAAATTCGGCATACGCCGCATCAGAGACACACAGGGAAGACTCAGGCGATCGCCAAGCTGGGGTAAGTCTACGAGATTAAAGCCACCAAAACCAATACCATCCAGCAGTAAAACGTGGAGTTGGGGTAAAAATTTCCGCCCAACTAATAGCTGAACAATCCTATCCGTCGCATCCCAGCCATCTCGTTCCACCTCTCCCCAAACCATCCCCTCAAAGCGTGTTCCTGCACAAACCACTCCCGCAATGGACACTTTGGCGCTTGCATGACGGGAAAAGGGTGCGTCGTCAAAGCCAATGACGCGAATGACGCGATTCAGGCGCACAAGATCATCAAGTTCCATTGAGTTCCATGAAGCCAACCAATACCAATGTTACGGTACTGATATTAACTTAATCACATAAACGTAGCTTGCTTCTTTTCGGGAAACGAGTATGACAAAGGACAAATGACGAATGACAAATGACAAAGGGCAAAGGGCAAATGACTATGACCAAAGACCCCGCTTGCCATTCGGCATAATTGTTGCCCAATTGGTTTTAGCTAACCCTAACTGTTCCTCCGTAATTTTAGCATTGGTAAGATTCGCGCCACAGAGATTCGCTCCCTTAAGATTGGCATGATTCAGATAGGCAAAACTTAAATCTGCCCCGCGTAAATCTGCCCCCTCTAAATCCGAATTACTCAAATAAGCCCGTCCTAAATTGGCATCTCGCAAATTCGCTCGTGTTAAGCTGGCTTGACCAAAATCAGCACTGGATAAATCAGCGCCTTGTAAGTTAATTCGAGTCAACTTTGACTGATAAAAAATTCCGCCTGATAAATCCGATTTTTGTAAATCTAATCCACTTAAATCATGAGAGCCAAAATCTCTCCGACCTTTCATATATGCCGTTAACACACCATTGGCATCAAGCTTTTTGGGTCTACTAGCAAAACTTTGACTGGGCGGTATATTCCCCATATTAATTGACGTCACTGACCCCGATAGAAATTTACTGCGGGGATTACCATTACCCGTGGTGTGGGGAGAACCCGGACGGCTACGGTCTCGTCGTTCACGACGTCGGCGAATTGCCGCCGCTAACTTCTGGGTCGCCGATGAAGGCGATGAAGGAGAACTGGGCGAGTCTTCCTCTTGAACTTCAGTGGAATTGCCATTTGTACTTGTATTCGATAGCCCAGAGGTCGGCATTACCATGCTTTGAACCAAACTATCCAAATAAGGTTCTAAGTCTAACGCTCTAAGAATTTCTTCTGCCGTTTGATAGCGATGACGAACAGAAGCCTCCAACATTTTTTTCAACACATTCGCAAAATGATCGCTGACTTGCACAGATTTACGCCAGACCATTTCACCAGTTGAGGGATTATAATCTAAATCCTTTGGCGATTTTCCGGTGAGTAAATACACACAAGTGACACCGAGAGCATAAATGTCACTGGCATAAACAGGTCGCAAAGCCATTTGTTCCGGCGGCGCAAAACCAGGAGTGCCAATCGCGAAATTTGTCAAGGCGGTTTGTTCTGATGTATTGGCAACAGCAGCTTGGTTGACTTCATCTTTAACCGCGCCAAAGTCAATCAAGACCAGTTTTCGATCTTGGTCTCGTCGAATTAAATTAGCCGGTTTGATATCCCGGTGGATCACCTCTTGGCTATGGATATATTTAATCAGGGGAAGAACTTCACTCAGAAATTGCTTGACCCCGGCTTCTGAGAGTGGACCACATTGTTTAATCTCTTGCTGTAACGTAAGTCCACTAATATACTCCTGTACCAAATAAAACTGCTGATTGGCTTGAAAAAAATCCAACAGTCGGGGAACTTGAGGATGATTGCCAATCTTGCCGAGGGTTCTGGCTTCTCGCTCAAATAGCTTTTGAGCCATTTCCAGAACCTGGGAGGTGGTTGTTGCGGGACGAAGTTGTTTAATGACACAACTAGGATTACCAGGAAGAGACTCATCTCTGGCTAAAAACGTAGCGCCAAATCCGCCTTGACCTAGGGTTTTTAGCACACGATAGCGATTTCGCAACATAATAGGATGACCACACGTCTGACAGTTAGTGACGTGCAACGGATTTTTGGGCTGAGGACAGTCAGAATTTAGGCAGTAGCTCATTCAGCATCACCAATAGGGCGTTTGTCCGGGCTAGGACGAAAGCTTTCTCAATTGTGATCGAAGCACCCGGCTTATCTATTAGGATCTATATAGTTGACTTTAGTGGGAAACGCACCGCCGAATGCACCCTCGCTTTGGTAAGCCTTAGCAAGCAATCTTGTCTACCTACAGGATATCTTAATTTTCCCGACTATTTAGGCACAGATGCCCGACTAACGCATTGATCTGAGTCTTTTTTTGATAAAGTCTTGATAAAGATTCTCCTTTGTTTGTGAAGAATCGGTAAAGTTGGGGAGTTGGGGGAGTTGGGGGAGTTGGGGGAGCCTTACAGGTGTAGGTTTTTTATTTTATGGTTGGGACAAGACAAGGAGGACAAGGATGGAAAGAAGACAAGGGGGAAAAACCGTACAAAATTAGGTTCGGTCAAGCTAACTTCTAAAAGCCGAAACGCCCTATTTTTCGT
>NZ_JAVJUO010000182.1:0-5562 GCF_040220555.1 Coleofasciculus sp. C1-SOL-03 | reverse complement strand
ATTTTATCCCTAAACCCGCCCCTACATTGGATTTATTGTGCCAATATCAGATTTATAGATTAAGCTTAAACTGGACAACAAAACCTAGGCGATTTTTAGGCGCGATCGCATCCCAAATCGGTCGGGATAAATTGGGGATTGAGGTGAACGGTTGGAGAAGGGCGGGTTTTGTAGAAAGGTTATTGGTTTATCCATTAATTTTGCCCCTAAATAAAGCCCATACATTAAATCTACCGCCCCGATATCAGACTTCTATATTAACCTCAAACCTGACAATAAAACCAACCTGATTCCCAATCGCGATCGCCTCCCCAAGAGGTAGGGGCGGGTTTAGGGATTAAATGAGTTAACCCGCCTCAAAATAAACAACGAAACCCGCCCTGATCCCAACCTAAATTTGACGAATGACATAAGACGAATGACGAATGACATAAGACAAATGACTACGCCACCTGACTCAACGCCTCCGTCAGATAATCAGCCGTGGCTTCCACAAGCGCGATCGCGTTTTCATAAAGCATCCGAGTTGGACCCAGAATTCCCACACTGCCCACGGGTAGATTATCCTGTTCGTAGGTGGCACTAACTAACGTACAGGTTTGCATCGGTTCCAAAGGGTTCTCTGTGCCAATTCGCACTTTTGCCCGCCGCTTAGAATTCAAACTATCCGGAAGTTCAAAGATTAGGGGCCAAAGTTGTTCCTGTTCTTCTTCCAACAGATGCAGCAACATTTGAACTTGTTGCAACTCAGCAAATTCTGGCTGACGCAATAACTCGGCAATCCCCCGCACTAAAATCGGCGTGGCTACGGATGTTTTCATTGGACGAGTTAATTCTGCCAATACCTTTTTCAAGAAATCGGCATACTGGGCAAATTCGCGGTCAAGTTCACTCCAGTCTAAGTTCACCAGTTCACCCAGAGAACGTCCCCGCAGCTTACTACTTAAAAAATTAGATAATATCTGTAACTCTTGCTCAACAGCCGCTTCATCCGGTGGATCATCCTCTGATACCGAGGGCAATTCCATGACAATGGATTGGGTTTGATAGGCATCAGTCACCACAATCAACATCACCCGCCCTGGTGCGACAGACACCAATTGCAAATGGCGCAATCGGGTGGTTTGAGTTTGAGGTAAGGTAATCAGAGTAATATACCCACTCAAGGTGGAGAGAATTTGCCCTGCATCCCGTAGCAACGCCTCAAAGTTGAAATCGTCTCCCTTCAAATGATCTGAGAGTAATGTCTCTGCTTGGCGTCCCAGGGTATTGGAGGGTTGAATCAAGCGATCGACATAAATCCGATATCCTGAATCCGAGGGAACCCGTCCTGCCGAGGTATGAGGTTGATAGAGTAAGCCAGATTTTTCTAGAACGCTCATACAAGAGCGAATTGTAGCCGGACTAACACTCAGATCATACTCGTGGGCTAAAACTTTGGAACCCACAGGTTCCGCCGTCGCAATATAATGACGGATAGTTGCCCAGAGAATATGTTGTTGACGATTATTAAGACTGACGTGTACAGACATTTGAAAAAAAGCCGAACTTAATCAGATTTTCACCAGAATCCTTTAAAATCATGAGGGTTATGGCGAATTTATGGAGAAATGCATCTCCTAGATATCCCTAAAGGTAGGTTAAATCGCCAACGCCGCTAAACTGATCTTTTAAGTGACAGGCTTTCCTGGTTGGATGAGTATTGATCCAAAGATAACAGAAGACACTAGGATTCTGTAGCTTGCCATGATCGACTGCTAGTAGCGAGGGATGGTAGGATCGACCGTTGCGGAGTATGCATCAATTCCGCCGACGACATTTTTGACATTGGTAAACCCCTGATCCGCTAACCACTGGCACATTTGAGCGGAACGGATACCATGGTGACACATCACCAAGGTTTCAGCATCAGCTTCAAAGCGACTGTGGATTTGGTCAGACCATTGGGCAAATTCGCTCAAGGGGAGAACATCAAACCCCTGAATATGCGCGATCGCGACTTCTTGGGGTTCTCGCACGTCGATAAGCTGGAGTCCCTCCGGGGATTGGCTAATCCGCTGCGCGAGTTCCTCCACACTGATTTGGGGAATGGGTTGATTAAAGGATTGAGCTGACATAACTGGTGCAAGGAAAATAATACATACCAGAATACCGATATCCTTAAGATTGGCAAAGGGTGTGGGGAAGATGGGGAGCAATGTAGAGACGTGCCATGGCACGTCTGGGAGCAGAGGGAGAGCGTGTAGGGGCGGGTTTTACCATTAACGGGAAGGTTGTCACCCTGATATCACTAAACCCGCCCCGATTAGAGTGCAAGTCACTTTCAACAAATGACAAATGACAAATGACAAATGACAAATGACCATGAAACTACGCTCGTTTTTTTATGCCTTAACAGCCAGTGTGGTAATGTTGCTGTTATTGGCTGGAGGTGGCTGGTTCTGGGTCAGCGCCCACAGTCCCCTAACTCTCTTGCAGGAACAAGAGGTCAAGACTCCCACGGCGGCGATTTTTGTGCCGAAACAAGCCCCCGCCATGATATCGTTGCTCGTGAATCCAGACCGTTTGGCGGCGTTGCGGCAAGTGGTGGTTCCACCCCAGAAGCGACGAGGTGCGATCGCGGAATTTCAGCAACTGGAAAATAGTCTGCTGGCGAATTTGGGACTGGATTATCAACGGGACATTCAACCCTGGATTGATGATGAACTGACGCTGGCGGTAACGTCGTTAGATGTTGACCGGAATCCTGAAAATGCGGCACAACCGGGATATTTACTCGTTTTTACCACCAACGATCCTGAAGCCGCCCAGGAACAGGTTTATTCTCGACTCGCGATCGCTGAGGAAGCCGATTTAGTGGTGGAATCCTATAAAGGGGTTAACCTAATTTATCAATCCTCAAATCCCCCAGGGAAAAAGGTAGCAAAGGATACAGACACTCGTCCCATCCCGGATACTTTAACCAGTGCGATTGTGGGCGATCGCTTTGTCCTCTATGCCAATCAGCCGAAGGTATTGCGGAATGCGATTAATACGGTACAAGTTCCTGATTTGAGTTTGGCAGAAAATTTCGATTATCAACAACTGCTGCAAAGTCTGACGGAACCGCGTATTGGATTCAGCGTAGTGAATTTACCCGCCCTAGCCGCTTGGATTTCTAATCAACCCATTCCCAATCGTGAGTCATTTGAGGCGTCCAAAAGCTTGGCGATTACCTTGTCCCTCACTCGTCAAGGGTTGTTAGCACAAACGGCGATTCCTCGGTCAAAATCGAGTCCAGAATCGATTACCCCAGTCCTGTCTCAGCCTGTTGATGCTCTCCAGTACATTCCCGCCCAAAGTGGGTTGGCAATTGCTGGGATGAATTTAAACCAATTTTGGCAACAACTGTCCACCCGACTGGAAACTGATGAGAGTCTAAGTAGTTTACTCGACCAAGGAATTGCCCAGTTAGAGTCTCGTTGGGGGATTCAATTACCAGAAGAGATTTTTAGTTGGGTGGAAGGGGATTATGCCTTATCCCTGTTTCCTCGACCGGATCAACCGAATCCCGACTGGATTTTTGTGGCGCAAACGGGTGATAATGATCAGGCAATTGACGCGATTGAGCATTTGGATATCGTCGCCAAACAGCAGGGACTCAATGTGGGAGAACTCCCGTTTGGCGATCGCACGACGACGGCGTGGACGAAGTTGGTGACAGCGAAAGCGCTGAAGAATCGCCAAGATGGGTTGTTAAGTTTACAAGCCCAAGTTCGGGGGGTTCACACCACGGTGGGAGATTATGAAGTGTTTGCCACATCCATTGAGGCGATGGACGCCGCCCTGAATGGGGTGAAGGATTCCCTGGTTCAGAACCTAGACTTCCAGAACGCGATCGCCGCTTTACCGACTCGAAATGATGGGTATCTCTATCTAAACTGGTTAGAGAGCCAACCCTTAATTGAGCGTCAGTTTCCCATTTTGCGGGTGGTGGAACTCATTGGTCAACCCTTATTTGACCACCTGCGATCGCTAACCATTACCAGTTATGGTGTGAATCAGGATGTTCAACAGAGTCAGTTATTTTTCCAATGGGTTGACCGTTCCTCTGGCTAAAACGAATTGGTCTGGGAATAGAGTTATCATCGACAAGGTAGGGGCGACCCGCTTAGCCTAATTAACAACACCAGAAACAGGGCGGGTTTACATAAGTTACCAGTTTTTGCTTACATGGTATTGGTAAAACCCGCCCCTACAGACGGTCGGGTCGCCCTCTACTACATTGGGTCGGGTCGCCCTCTCCTCAAACCTTTATATCAGAACGTTTTTCATAGGAAGTTGATGGAACCAACAATCCGACCCAGAGTTAAAATTTGCTGCATTAGTAGTGTTGACGAAGCCAATCTCGCCATTCGTTATGGCGCTGCTGCCATAGGCTTAGTATCCGAGATGCCCAGTGGACCGGGCATGGTGTCTGAAGGCTTGATTGCCCAAGTCGCCGCCAAAGTACCTCCGGGTGTTTCTTCATTTCTACTCACCAGTAAATTTGATACCTTAGCGATTGTTGCCCAGCAACGACGCCTAGGCGTCAACACGATTCAGATTTGCGATCGCCTACAGTGGGGAAGCCATGATGATTTACGTCAAGCATTACCCGGGATTGCCATTGTCCAAGCCATTCATGTCACCAGCGAAGCCGCGATCGACCAAGCGTTAGCTGTTGCCCCCTCTGTTTCCGCGTTGATTCTCGATTCGGGGAATCCCCTGTTACCAGAGAAAGAACTGGGCAGAACCGGGCGAGTTCATGATTGGACGATTAGCCGACGCATCCGGGAATTGGTCAACGTGCCTGTTTTCTTAGCGGGTGGACTCACTCCAGAGAATGTCAAGGATGCGATTCAAGCCGTTCAACCCTTTGGCGTGGATGTCTGTAGTGGGGTTCGCACAAATGGCAAATTAGATGAGGGTAAGCTCTCTGAGTTCTTCAATCAAGTGTACAAAAGTTTCAGCATTCAGTAACTGAGGCAAAGGAAACTCTGGAGGTTAGAATGGATTTCACAGTTTGGAGCCATTGCTTATGCTGCGTACATTTCGGGCTATCCTGAAGGGCAATTTGCTGGAATGGCAAGTGCTGTAATCAGCTATGAAATTTTGCAGAATGACAGGCAATTTATCGGTTGCGTAAGTTTTCATAGCCATTCGTTATTATTGTAAAAATGAATTCCGCCGTGGTAGCTATCAACGGCTTTTACAGCGTCAAACTGAACAGAGACAATATCACCAATAGTGTCGCTATCCGCATCGCAAAAAGGCTTAATAGATGACCAGTCGCAATCATAAAGAGGCTCGTAGACATCCTTGTACATCGGCTCTCCAAGCTTTTGCCATTGGTCATACTGATCAATCTCAAAATCACATTCTGGATCACCATCGGGGGAAGTCGCTTTTACCTCAGCCCAGTAACTTAAATCCCAAACTTTTTTACCATCCTGTTTGTCCCACTGGTCAAAATCAACAAATTCTTTTTCCAGGCTAGAGATCTCCATTATCAAGTCTGGGTAACGATTTAAGCAGTCTTTT
>NZ_JAVJUO010000181.1:0-3784 GCF_040220555.1 Coleofasciculus sp. C1-SOL-03 | reverse complement strand
GTCAAGCTAACTTCTAAAAGCCGAAACGCCCTATTTTTCGTTCTCACTCTTCCTTGTCTACTGGTCTACCTGTCTTCCTTGTCTTACCTCAACCCCAATCTTAAAAAACCTACCCTTATGAGGCTGGGGGAGCTGGGGGAGATGGGGGAGATGGGGGAGATGGGGGAGATGGGGGAGATGGGGGAGATGGGGGAGATGGGGAAGTTAACTCAAAACTCTACCTTACCTAAGTAGGTTGGTGGAAATAAACTTAACTAGATTAAGTTATGTAAACAAGCCTCAAACCCTTACTGTTCCCTGTTCCCCGTTCCCTGTTCCCTAATCTCCACCGCTAACTTTAATTGTGTCCACCTACTTATTACCTATTGCCTATTGCCTATTACCTATTACCTATTACCTAGCGCGTAGCGCTATAACCAATTGCCAACCAAAATAAAAGGTGCCCAGTAGTAGGGATGCTGGTATTGATTTTGCCGGAGTAGAAATAACTGAGCTTGTCGTAAGGCTTCAGCCCGATTAATATCAGGTTTAGTTAAATTATTATACAGTTGAATCATCGCTTGAGCCGTGGATTGATCTTTCACAGACCATAATGTACCAATAGTACTGCGGGTTCCCGATCGCACGGCTAATCCTGCTAATCCTAACGCCGCTCGTTGATCGCCATTTGCGGTTTGACACGCACTGAGAACCAGGAGTTCAATCGGGGGAAAATTGTCTTGGTTTCTACCTTGGAGGAGTTGAGATAGGGTATTGGCATTAAACCGTTTATCCCAAGTGAGAATAAAGGTATCTTCCGGATTAGAACTAAATTGACCATGGGTAGCCAGGTGAACCACACTCACCGGAAGTGTGTTAATTTTTTTCTCTAAGGCGGTGCTGGTAAAGGCTTGATTTAACAGAACATTGGATGGAATATTCGTACTAACTTGTTCAATTTCATCTTCCACAGCCGGTAACGCCGAAAATCCTAGACGGGGTTCACTTAATCCGCCAGTCAGGGAACGTAGTTGCAATTGGGTGAGCGATCGCGGTTCGAGTAATTGTAACCCTGGTGTTAAGGCAATACTATACTTCTCAATTAAATACTGTTGACCATCATGAAGTGCCGCCATTGGTACATTCCGCAACACACCATCGAGAACAAACACTAAAGTTTTAATATCTTGTTGAGCTAACTGAGTTTCTATTGGTCGAATCAACCAGTCATAAATGGTTTGAGAAATAGCCAGCCGTTTGCGGTTTGAGTAGGCGATATTCATCGACTGTCGCAGTTGATTTACTGTCTCTTCGATTTCCGCTTGGGATAACTCGGTGCTGTAAGTTTCTAAGGGTTGTCCAGGTAAGGAAAGAATCACCGCAATCCGGTCAGGTAAAATAATCGGATAAATCACCGCCGTTTGGGTATCGCTGTCCTCAATCACCGAATCAATTTGCTCGGCTTTAGCATTTAAGCAGGAGGCGCGAAAGTAGTTCTCCAATTCGGCTAACTGGAGGGATTCAATCACATTACGCGCCTGCTTGAGATTATCGGGTGAGGGACGTTCTAACAAGAGACGGACTAAATTCCGATAGATGGGTTCAATTTGTTCTTGAAACGAAAACTGCACATCGGGGTTCATCGCCACTAAATCTCCCCGAATCGATTGCAGCAGCTCAAAGGCGTCTTGATTCGCAGTAATCGCGGTGTTTAGGTCTCCATTTTGCTGATAAAGTTGGGTCAATTGCCATTGCCATTGATAGGAAATATCTCTGGCGTTAATGGTTTGGGAAAAGAATAGGGCTTGTTGAATTAAACGTTGAGCTTCTAACCCTTGTTGGTTGGTTTTATAGAGTTTTCCTAGGGTTCCTAGAGCTAAGGATTCAGCGCGGATGTCATTTAATGCTTTAGCTTGAGCAATGGTTTTCGCGAGGAGTTGAGCGATGTCTTCTGATGTGATAGATTCTGGAGAATATCCCGCTGGATTGTCTAGGAGTTCGATTAAACTTTCTGCCCAATTCACCTGAGCATAAATAGCATATCGACTGGGAGATAATTGGGAGAGATTGTGCTGAATTGGGGTAAATAAATCTTGGGCTTGATTAAACTGCTGTTGACTAATCAGTAACTTAAATTGGTTGAGTTGGGCTTCGAGTTGGTTTAAGGGATTGGTTGCCGTTTTTGCCGCTTTATGGTAATAATTTATCGCGGCATCCCGATCGCCTAACACTCGTGCCGTATTTCCCAGATTCAAGAAAGCGGCGCTGATATCAGCAGGGGAATTGAGGGATTGGGCGATCGCTAAACTTTGCTTGAGGACGTTTTCAGCCTCGTCTAATTCCCCAATCGCTTGCCAAACCATCCCCAGGCTGCGTAATCCGGTGGCTTTGATCAGCGAATCCGGCTGTCGTGTTAGCGCTTGCTGTACCCGTTCTAAGACTTGTTGCGATCGCCGAAACATCCCCAAGCTTTGCAAGGCTTGCGCCTGATTGATTTGACACCCTAAAACACCGATAGAATCATCGGCTTGGGAGTAGGCTGTCTCGGCGGCTTTCCAGGTTTGCAACGCCGCTTCCGATTGTCCGGTTGCCAATTGCAGACTGCCTTTGGTATTTAATACTTGTGCCAAGAGTGCAGGATCGGTGGGAGTAGTTAGGAGGTTCAGACTTTCCTCAATCGCCGCCTTTGCCTGTTCCCATTGTCCCAGATGTTGATAGGCAAGGGACAGATAATTTAAACTGATTGCCTGGTTAGTGCGATCGCCTGCTTGTTGGTACATCTGTTCCGCCGCTTGCCACACCAGCACTGCATCAGCGAAGCGTCCCCGATCATAGTCAATTTTACCTTGACTGAATCGGCTGACTGGATCAAGAGATTCAGCCAGATGAGACTCCTGTTGTATGATATCCGGCTGAGGGAGAATCGAGGCATTTCCCAGGGCGACAGGAGAGGCGATTACCGCCACAACGGTTAACCAGACTAATCCTAAAAATAGTAGTCGTTTCCTAGCACGTCTTCCCAACCATCCCATAGATCCCATCCTGAATTTAAGCGCCTATGATATCATTCCTGCCTCTAGCAATAGCTGATCGCATATTACTATGGGGCTATAACTTTGAGATTATCAAAGACTTAGGGTCTGGACTCAACTACAAAAAACGAGGACTACAGAAGCTACTAAGGTTTATTATCTGTGAGCAGATAGACCGACTGGTAATTACCAACAAGGACAGGCTACTGAGGTTCGGATTGGAACTCATATTCAGTCTGTGCGAATACTCTGGAGTAGAGATAGTAGTCCTGAACCGAAAGGAGGATTCTAGTTATGAAGAGGATCTGGCGGCTGACGAAAAGAGAGATTATCACGGTATTCTCAGCTAGACTGTATGGCTCACGTTCAAGGCGCAATCAGAAGATTCTAGAAAGGTTGATCGAGGTAGTTGACGTTCCCGATAAATCTCAGTAAAATGCAGAAATCCTAGATTCATTACTCTCAATGCCCCAAGCCGAATCCCGCACTTATGTCACTACAACAACGAACCGTTGGGCGGTTGCGTTTTTGAATGATGCGGCGACACTCGGCTACGATGCTAAGATTGATTGCTTGAAGCTGCTCTTGGAGCAAAACCCTCCGAGTAAGTCAAAGCTGAGTAAGTCAAAGCTGAGTAAGTCAAAGTTGAACACTCAGCTACAGCAGAATCATGACATCAACAAGCGACAGGCAAACAGCATCATTGCTTATGTTGAAGGTGCAGTTAAGTCGGCGAATGAATGTCGTAGCAATCACTTGGAATTACTGCAAGG
>NZ_JAVJUO010000180.1:0-2445 GCF_040220555.1 Coleofasciculus sp. C1-SOL-03 | reverse complement strand
TTTAGGAACTAACGTCAGCTATTACTGAAATAACGGAACAACAAAACCCGCCCTCCTCACCAATAACGGAACAACAAAACCCGCCCTCCTCACCAATAACGGAACAACAAAACCCGCCCTCCTCACCAATAACGGAACAACAAAACCCGCCCTCCTCACCAATAACGGAACAACAAAACCCGCTCTTATTCATAAGTCCCAGGACTGGTTTTTTAGAATTATCCCCACCCCAATCCTAGATTCAGGTGGGGATAATGAACAAGTTAACTCTGAGTTGAGTCTTTGCCGAGCAATTGTCCTTTAAGAGATTCAAACTCTTGAGCCAATTCTTGGCGACTTTCGGCTTTCCAAAGATAACGGGCAATAAACCAGATAGTGTAACCAATCCCGACCAGTTCAAAAATTGGGGCTAATAAGGGAATGTCGTTAATGGCATCTAGTACAGCTAGGGTGACATACACGGTGATAAAGCCAGCTATCACTAGCCCAATCAAAATGATGGCTTGTTGGTACTCGTAATAAAATGCACTGATTATCGCCGGAAGTTTGGACAGGAAGTCAAATACGGGCTGTACCCATTCCTGCCAAGCTTGATCTGTGGTTTGACCCGCTGCAGGAAGCTTAGCTTGATTGTTAGCCGGGAGTTGGGTGACTGTCCCAGGTTGGTCAACATTGACATCTACTTTAGACTCTGGGCTTTTTGTAGCGTCGGCTTGAGCCGTTTTGACCTCTGGGGGATTACCCTCAGTATATTCAGATTTTTGTGGATTCGGTTCCATAGTTCCTCTACTGTGACCTCAAGTAGGACATTTTATCGTTTGTCTGAGCAGGATGGGTATAATAGGCAGAATATTAAGCTTTCGCCTATCTTACCAAAAGTTTTCTCATGACTTCGGTGGAAGCAAAAAACTGATACTCAAACTCTGCCATACCTGGCTCATTTACCTCAATCAGCGAGAATGACCCCGCTACAATCTTTGATTTAACGGTGGGAGAATGTCAATGTTCCCCTCTTCTATTCACTCGTTACGTGAGTGGGAAAGAAGCATCCGGAAGCCAAACAGCACCCAGATCCCCGACTTCTCCAAGAAGCCGGGGATCTATACTCGCAACGACTATGGGAGATGGGGGCAGGGGTTTGAGCCGTGATCAAGAGACTGATTAGATCACCAACCTTAACGTTTCTACACCAATGTTAAAACAGGGGATGCGATCGCGTCCGGTTCTACCGATGATGTGTCACCTGTACAATAGACTTCGCAGGAGTTATTGGGACTTTCAATGAGTTTAACTTTATGGAGTTTCGCTCCTACTTTTTGAATCGGTGACTGGAGTAATTGCCGAATATAGATGGCAATATTTTCCGCTGTCGGTACAACCTGGTCAAAGTAGGGGATGTCTTTGTTCAGGAAGGTATGGTCAAAAGGTTCGACGACATAATCATCGATGACCTTCTGCAATGCTCCCAAATCGACAATCATCCCTGTACGCGGGTCGATTTCCCCTTTTACGGTTACCTCTAAATGATAATTGTGTCCGTGACCATTGGGACGAGCGCATTTGCCGTAGATTTCACAGTTTTGGTCATAACTGAGTTGGGGATGAGCCAGCCGATGAGCGGCGCTAAAGTGAGTCGATAGGGTGAGATATGCTTCCATTCCGTTTCCTAAGTAATCAGCCCAAAGTTCTGGATGTTCAAACAGTTGGATCTTGACAAGCGGTAAATAAGGTGATAGCTTTTGCCAGATAACACGCGCAATGTTTTCGGTCGTGGGTAAGGTTTCCTGGAAGTCCAGCCAAGTATGATTCAGATAGGCATAGTCCAATTGGCTGGTGACTTCTTGCTTGATCACCTTTTTGACCTGGGATAGGTTTTGCACCATACCGTATTCGTCTAGGTCACCTTCAAGGGATACAAACAGGACATAATTGTGTCCATGACCAGGAAACTGGGCACCTCGACCAAATTTCTGCTGGTTTTCCGCTTCACTCAGTTCGGGTAACCAATAGCGGTGACTGGCGGAGAACTGGGCGCGGCGGTGAATGATGCATTTCATGCGTTTTTGATGCAAGTCAGAATCTGTAAATTTCTGTAAATTAAGGTTATTTCTAGGATAAACGAATATTGGTCATTGGTCAGGGAATAGGGAACAGGGAATAGGGAACAGGCAATAGGGAACAGGGAATTAATAATTTATTATAATTAATAACTTAGATGCTTGATGGCTTCTTGAGCATCGTGGCGCAAGCTGGTGGCGATTCTGAAGAGTTCTTGACCGATGTGCAGGTAATGTTCGTCGTAGTTGAAGGTTGATAACAGACAGCCAGTATGATACTATATGGTCATATTGGCTTAAATTTACTCAGATTGGCGATATTCCTTTGAGAGAAGCCGTTAAGCGACTTGGATTACATAAAAACACGAAGCAGGAAGTAGGCAGATAA
>NZ_JAVJUO010000179.1:0-31551 GCF_040220555.1 Coleofasciculus sp. C1-SOL-03 | reverse complement strand
TAGGAATTTAACCCACATAGATTACTTAGTTGTCAAGGTGCAATTTTAGTTAATCTAGGGCTGCACCTTGCCACCTTTTCCTATTAGTATCTTTAGAGCAAAAATCTAATAGTTATAGGTGAACGAGTCGCCCCAATCCCTGATAGGGATTCAGGGGAGTTTAAACCGCCGATATTGGAAACCCTGACTGTATTTAGTTTTCAAGGTACAGATCCGAGAACCTTCACTCAATCTATCATTTCCAGCTTCAGCCGACAAGAGGTATCCGGAAACCAACCCATTTAAACCCAGTCCCAGTAATGCTTTCAGCGTTTCCGAGAACCTCACGCTGAGGCAAAATCCCTCAAACCCAGATGAGACAGGGAATACAGCCCAAAAATCAGACTCGCCCCCACAAACACCTACCCTCTCTCGGATTTCATCGAAAATTGGGGTTGGTAAGGGGGCGAATGGAAACCCCTGTCATTTATGTATGGGGCGGGTTTAGTCACATCTAGGTGCAACCGAAAAGATAGTTGTAAAACCCGCCCCTACACAATCTCCCTTGACTCTCCCTTCGACTGGAGACTTTATCCTATAAATATACACCATTCAGACGTGCCATCGCTCCCCTGTATCAACTTCAGCCACACCCCTCACCCATCCTAGTTTTCAGCTAGGAGAACCCAGAGCCCCAGACGCCCCATGGCGCGTCTCTACAAACTGCTACTACCAGGAGTCAACCATGGAAACCAGCCATCTACGACTACAAGGAATGGGTTGCGCCTCTTGCGCCGCCACGATTGAACAAGCCATACAAGGTGTTCCTGGCGTTGCTGACTGTAATGTTAACTTCGCCATGGAACAAGGTTCTGTAACCTATAATCCCAAAGCGACAAATTTGGACACCATCCAAAAAGCCGTCGCCGATGCTGGATATGGGGCGCATCCCTTAGATACCACCCAAATGGGTGAAGACACCGACGCCGAAAAAGCTTCACGGGAAGCCCATCAACGGGATCTCAAACGTAAAGTTATTGTCGGCGGCGTTATTAGTCTCCTCCTCGTCGTTGGTTCACTTCCCGCCATGACAGGGTTGCACATTCCCTACTTTCCCTCCTGGCTGCATAATGCCTGGGTGCAACTGGTTTTAAGTACACCTGTACTATTTTGGTGTGGTCAATCCTTCTTTGTCGGCGCGTGGAAAGCCTTTAAACGCCATGGTGCGGATATGAATACGCTGGTGGCGCTGGGGACAGGTTCTGCTTATTTATATTCTCTATTTGTTACCTTTTTCCCTGGCTTTTTAATCGCCCAAGGCTTGTCACCGGATATCTATTATGAACCCGCCGCCGTGATTATTACCCTCATTTTATTAGGGCGACTGTTGGAAAATCGGGCAAAGGGTCAAACCTCAGAAGCGATTCGTAAGTTAATGGGATTACAAGCGAAAACAGCGCGGGTAATTCGGAAAGGTGAAGAGGTTGATATTCCGATTGAACAGGTTATCGTCGATGATGTTATTGTCGTGCGCCCTGGGGAAAAGATTCCCGTGGATGGAGAAGTAGTTGATGGCGCTTCAACGATTGATGAATCCATGGTAACGGGTGAACCTATCCCGGTAAAAAAACAAGCTGGCGATGAAGTGATTGGCGCTACGATTAATAAAACCGGGAGTTTCAAATTCCGCGCCTCACGAGTGGGAAAAGATACCGTATTGGCGCAAATCGTCCAATTAGTGCAAGAGGCGCAAGGGTCAAAAGCGCCGATTCAGAAACTCGCGGATCAAGTCACGGGCTGGTTTGTACCCGTTGTGATTGCCGTGGCGATCGCGACCTTTGTGATCTGGTTTAATGTGATGGGAAATATTACCCTTGCCACGATTACAACGGTTGGCGTTTTAATTATTGCTTGTCCCTGTGCCTTAGGATTAGCTACCCCGACATCGATTATGGTGGGGACTGGCTTGGGCGCAGAAAATGGGATTTTAATTAAAGGGGGAGATAGTTTAGAACTCGCCCATAAACTTCAGGCAATTGTCCTGGATAAAACCGGAACGATTACCCAAGGAAAACCCAGTGTTACTGACTATGCTACCGTAAAAGGAACCGCCGATCAGCATGAAATAAAACTGCTGCGATTAGCCGCCGCCGTGGAACGGCTTTCAGAACATCCGTTAGCTGAAGCGATTGTTGATTATGCCAAATCCCAAGGCGTTGAATTCCCCTTACCCGACGTACAAAACTTTGAAGCCGTTGCCGGAATGGGGGTGCAAGGCGAAGTGGAGAATCAGCTGATCCAAATTGGCACTCAACGCTGGATGAATGCATTAGAAATTGATACCGAATCCCTACAATCTCAGAAACAAACCTGGGAAGCGGCGACCAAAACAACGGCTTGGATTGCCGTGGATGGTAAGATGGAGGGATTAATGGGTATTGCTGATGCCATAAAACCTTCTTCTGTTGAGGCGGTAAAGAAACTGCAACGCCTGGGGTTGCAAGTGGTGATGTTAACCGGGGATAATCAACAAACAGCAGACGCGATCGCACGAGAAGTTGGTATCCAGCATGTCTTTGCCGAAGTGCGCCCGGATCAGAAATCCGATGTCATCCGTTCCCTACAAACCGAACCGATTAAGAAAACTCCAAATCATGCCCTAGAAAGGCGTGAATTATCAAATCGAATTGTTGCCATGGTAGGTGATGGAATTAACGACGCCCCAGCCTTAGCCCAAGCGGATGTGGGAATAGCGATTGGTACGGGTACGGATGTGGCGATGGCAGCGAGTGATATTACGTTGATTTCTGGGGATTTAAACGGGGTGGTTACGGCGATTCAACTCAGCCACGCGACGATGGGAAATATTCGCCAAAATCTGTTTTTTGCGTTTGTTTACAATACAGCAGGGATTCCGATTGCGGCAGGAATTCTTTACCCGTTATTTGGCGTATTACTCAATCCAATTATAGCCGGGGGCGCTATGGCGTTGAGTTCTATTTCTGTGGTCACAAATGCGTTACGATTACGGAAGTTTCAGCCCCAAATTATCAGCGATCGCCTGTAGGGGCGACCCGCTGAAATCAATGAATAACTCAGATCCATTCAATTTTATCGGGTCGCCCTTTATTAACCTTGAGGAGGAAGAAAACTAATGGTTACTAAATCTAAAATTTTAGCCTATCTGGTTAGTTTAGGTATTTTAGGCGGAGTTGCTGTTAATCCGGCTATGGCTAAATTGTCAGAAGATCAGTCCCATAAAACGAGTCAATTTAGCAAAATTGAGCAACCGTTACTCCTGAAAGTAGGTGTTACGTTAGGGGGAGTTGTGTTGATTGGTGCAGAACTTTGGTGGTTTTTATTGAGCAAACCTCAATCCAACAAGTCTTGAGTTAGAACGGCGAAGACAGCGCAACTACAAGCGCAACTACAACTCTCTATTGCCTGTTCCCTGTTCCCTGTTCCCCTTTCCCTATTGTCACTAAGCTGATTAGAGTAGAGGCGATCGCACTCATCGGCACAACCCAATCTACCGCCCCCGTTTGAATTGCCGCAGACGGCATCTCGAAAAAATCACAAGTGTTTTCATCTTGGGCGATGGTTTTACCGCCCATCTTATGGATAGCCTGCACGCCCAAAGCACCATCGCTGCCCGTGCCAGAAAGAACCACCGCGATCGCACGTTCTTTAAACGTAGCGGCTACTGACTGCAACAGGAGGTCGGCGGAGGGGCAATTAAAGTCCACAAATGCTGCCTGAGAGAAGGAGAAGGTACCATTCGGGTTGACTAGCAGGTGTTCAGTTGGGGGGGCAATGTAAGCTATCCCCGGTTGTATTGACTCTCCGGCTTCAGGCAGTTTGAGGGGTAAAGTCGTGGAACGGTTCACTACGTCACTGAGCCAATTGGCAGAGGATTGAGAGTCTAGGTGCTGCACCACGACGAGCGCTGCCGGAAAATCCCCTGGTAAGGCAGCCAGGATATGGCTTAGAACCCTCAGCCCACCAGCTTTTGCTACCAGTACCACCATTTTGAAAGTCCTTAGCTTGTTCTCCTGGTTTGGGTTGGATTCCTGGGTAGCGGCGGCAGATGTCGGCGTAGTCGGCAATTGGGCTTGAAAAAGTGCTTGGCGAATGATGTCAGCACGCTGTCGGGCTTCCTGCGCTTTCGCTTCAAAACTTTGGGCTGAAATGGAACGGTTTTTATCGCGGGCGTTGGCTGCCATCTGACTCATCAGCTCTCCACGCTCCTCGAGAGAACGGATTGCCATCCACAGCGCCTGCTCCTGAGTCTCAGATTGCCCCGCTACCAAACTACCTGCTGACCAAGCATGACCCACGCGACAGCGGTATTTGAGCAAACCTTTGTCGTTCTGATAGTACAGCATACCGCCGCAGTCGGGACAAGCCAAGCTTGCAGGTATTCCCAGATCACGCTCTCGCATAGCCGCCCCATTGAATTCCACCACATCAGGTTCTATCTCTGTCTCGTTCTCATTAGACATGGTTGTTGCTCCTTCTTCCGTTACCAATTCATGGGCTAGACGAACTAAAGCGGAGGCTATTGACGACAAGGGCAGAATATGGTCAACATCTACGTGTTTAATCGCGCTCTTGGGCATTCCCGAAAACAGGGCATCATTGGGATCTTGAACAATCGCCACACCGCCAAAACGTTTCACATCCACAAGCCCTACAGTACCATCGTCGAGCGCACCCGATAGCACCACACCAACGACTCGGCGTCCATACGCTTTGGCTGCCGTGCGAAACAGAGGATCAACCGCCGGACGAGAGCCGTTCTCCTTCGGACCGTAGACTAGGCGGACATAGCCGCGTTTGACTAGCAGATGGTAGTCCGGAGGGGCTACGTAGATGCGCCCTGGGACAATCTCCTCACGCTCTGTAGGATGAACCACTGGCAAGGGAGTTTTTTGGTTCAAAATATCCGGCAGAAAGCTTTTATAGTGGCGTGAAAGATGAATGACGATGAAAATCGCGGCTGGCAGGTTTTCTGGCAAAGCAGTAACCAGTTGCTTGAGCGCTTCTACTCCGCCTGCGGAGGCTCCAACAACGATGATGTCATGACCTGGCATATATTTTTTCTTTTAGAAGGTGGGGGAATATTTATTTGATCAACAACACCAAAAAACTTTCCTCGCTTCCAGCAGATGTACTGGGTGATGGTACGGAATTGACCAAAACCGCCATCCAACAACTGTTTCCTAAGAAACCCTTTAGCGGTAATGCGGTAATCAAGGTCTTCCATGCTGTAAATGTTAATTTAAGCAACATTGAGCTACCTAAATTAACATTGGGGAGTCGTGTTCGAGAGCGCTGAATCACAGATTACAGCGTGGGTCTTACGACTCCCCAAACCCCTGCTAAGATAACAAACTATTCTTTTCCTCAACGTCTTCCCATGGTATGAATGTGAACGACTGCTGAAATGTCAGAATATCAGTCAGTCCCAGCCGACCAGCTAATTCTGCCAAATTGAGTAATCTTTACCGCTAAAATTCGGCGTTACATTAGGGGGGTTAGCCTTAATTAGTGCAGAAGTCTGGTGGTTTTTATTGAGCAAACATCAATCCAACAAGTCTTGAGTTAGAACCGGCGAAGACAGCGCAACAAAGTAGGGGCGCACAGACGTGCGCCCTTCTGTTAACGTCCCGATAACGTCCCGACTTCTGAATCTAATTTCTAGCTAGATAGAGATGAAAGCATCTTCAGTCAGCGTTGATGTATTAATTCCATTCAACATGGCTAAGGTTTGACCGTTGTAACGAATCTCGTTTCCTTGGAAGAACAAATCGTTAAAGGTGACACCGTTGGTTAAACCCAGTTGGTCTCCTTGACCTAAACTATTGAGGTGACAACGATCTTGGGCGACTAGCTGAGAAATAAAAGGCGGTTGCCATAAGGGGACAAAACTATAGTCGGGGCTGAGGGTTGCCAGACAACTAAAATCTGTATTGACAAAAATAATGTTTTGTGAATCATCCACGACGACTTCATGGGCATTGACATCGCCAGTGGTGTATGCAGTGCGGGGGACATAGAGGCGATCGCACTGTCGATAGTGTTCACCATTCCTCAACAGATTGGAGAAATGCCAAAGTTGGTAACGGCTGGTCATATATAGGTTTTCTCCTAACCCATAAAGTCCCATCGGCTTATCAAATAGCCGTTCATGTACTTTTAGTCGTCCATTAGCTTGACCACTGATAAAGAACAGACGATTGGTTTGGTAGGTGGTACAGGCAAGACTTAAATTCTGTTCCCTCAGCCATGAGGTTAATTGATGTGATGCAGTAATTCCTAGTCCTGATTTCTGGGAGTGTGGGATTTCTATCATTTCTTTTAAAATTTTATTAATTTAGAAATTAAATTAGGACAAATAGACAGCATAAACAGAGCGTTATTTTCCTCATAACAACTGGCAAACTCAAACCGTCTTGCCCAACAAGTTAAGGAGAATTGACGATAAAGTTATGTGAATTTTGTTAAATGGGTCGTCGCCGCATTTGTTTGGCTAACTAGGGAAAGCCAGATGATGCGCCAACTTTTATAGTGCTTTATCTGAGCATAGTGCCAACTGAAATAGGCAGGGTTTTACTCAGGGTTCAGTTTTGGGTAATCCGCCAATATTTCTTTAGCGTGAGATGAGGTCTTGGGGTTGCTTCTCGCCTTGTCGGTCAACATGAAAAATTTATTAATCTTTGTTGATGAATAAACTTTAACAAAAACAAAAAGGGAGTTAGGCGAAGGTTTTGTAAAGTTATTTGGTGGCTTTTATAAAGTTTTGGTAAAGATAATTGGCTGTTATCGATGCATTCCGGGTAAATAATAAATAGCAACTTAATTAACGGTCAACTGATGAATTTTTATATATTGACAAGATGACACAAGTATGTTTTTAAGGGGATTTGCCTGAGTTTTTATGAAAGTTCGCTTTTGTTCTCTTTTTTATACTCTGACGTTTCACGGCATCTTAGGTGGAATGTCACTGACTGGTATGCTGGTGGGCAATGCCCACCCTACGCTATCTCAAGGGTTTTGGCGATCATCAAATGCTTATTTCAGTGCCATTGGACTGAGGATAGTACAAGATCACAGAAGCTGCCCCAATAATCGGGCAAGAGGCTGACGTTGATACCAATGTCCCGGATAATCGAGATAAGGCATCAAATCTTACCTATCAAACACTTTGAGCATTCTCTATCCAGGTGACGAATTTTAATGGCAGTATCCACTCCCCGTTTCCCCGATATCCAAAACCACTGGGCGCGTTCATTTATTGAAGGGTTAGCCCAGGCGGGTATGATTAGTGGCTTTCCGGATGGGCGTTTTCGTCCTAATGATCCCATGAGTCGGGCGCAGTTTGCGGCGTTGTTGCAAAATGCTTTTTCTAAACCGAGTAAACGCCCGAATGTTCCATTTGTGGATGTTCCCAGCAAACATTGGGCAACTGGGGCGATTGCTAAGGCGTATCAAACGGGGTTTATGTCGGGGTATCCGGGAAATCGGTTTCGCCCAGAGGCGAGTATTTCCAGAGTGGAAGTGTTGGTATCTCTGATAACGGGATTGGAGATAAGTACCAGTGGATTAGCACAGGTGAAAGCCGCCCTACCGGAACTCTATGACGATTTTGGGGACATTCCCAGCTATGCTATTGATCGGATTGCGATCGCAACCAATACGGGAATGGTGGTGAATTATCCCCAGGTTAAGCGGTTTAACCCCCTCAAAGCCGCTACTCGTGCAGATGTTGCGGCGTTTATTTACCAGGCGTTAGTCTATACCGGGAAACTCGACGCCATTGGTTCAGACTATATTATCGTGCGTCAGAAAACCCTGAAACTGAGCCATCAACGGGAGTTTCGCGGGGTGTGGGTGGCGACTGTCTGGAACATCGATTGGCCCCCCCAACGGGGATTATCTGTCGCCCAACAGCAACGGGAATTGTTACAAATTATTGACCGCATGGCTGAACTTCAGTTAAATGCGTTAATCTTGCAAGTTCGCCCTACAGGTGATGCCTTTTATGCCTCCCCGTTAGAACCCTGGAGTGAATGGCTAACTGGCATACAAGGTCAAGCTCCCGATCCTTATTATGACCCCTTAGAGTTTGCGATCGCGGCTTGTCATCAGCGCAATATTGAACTCCACGCCTGGTTTAACCCCTACCGCGCCAAAACCTCTTCCCAAGGTTCTGTCAGTGTCGCCCCTCACATTAGCGTCACTCATCCCGAATACGTGTATAAATATGGCAATCAGCAGTGGATGGACCCTGGTGTCAAAGTGGTTCAAGATTTAACCTATAACGTAATTATGGATGTGGTGCGGCGTTATGATGTCGATGGCATTCATCTCGATGATTATTTTTACCCTTATCCCATCGCGGGTCAAGACTTCCCCGATGATAAAACCTATAAGGCTTATCAAGCCGAAGGTGGCACTCTTCGCTTAGGTGATTGGCGGCGGGAAAATGTGAATCAAATGGTGCAGCGTCTTTATAAAGGGATACAGGCGACAAAGAAACATGTTAAATTTGGCATTAGTCCCTTTGGCATTTATCGTCCCGGACAACCGCCTCAAATTAAAGGATTAGATCAATACGAATCCCTGTATGCTGACCCCAAAAAATGGTTAGAAGCAGGATGGATTGATTATGTTGCCCCACAATTATATTGGCGCATTGATCCCCCAGCCCAAAGTTATCCCGTTCTTCTGCAATGGTGGACGGATAATAATCCCAAACAGCGCCATATTTATCCCGGTAATCGGTTAAGTATGTTGGATGATCAAGATTGGTCTTTTTTAGAATATGAACGGCAAGTTGATATTACCCGCAACCTTGCCCCCCAACTCTCCTTGGGCAATATTTTTTATAATATGAAAGTCTTTAATGAAAATCGTTTGGGAGTGGTGGAAAAGTTCCAATCCTCTGTTTATAATCAACCCGCATTATCGCCAACCATGTCGTGGTTGAGTGATACACCGCCAGCAATTCCGGTTCAGGTGAGAGTGATTGGGAATAAGTTGATTTGGAGTCCAGCCGTTAATGCTAAGATTCGTTCCTGGACACTGTATCAGCAGCAAGGTGAGAGTTGGAAACTACACAAAATTTTGCCAGAGGAGATAACCGAGGCAGAATTAGCACCGGGAACCTATGCTGTGTGTGCTGTAGACAGACTGGCGAATGAAAGTTTAGGAGTTATAGCATCTATTAAATAGTTTCTTTGAGATGTGGAAATCAGGGGGATAGACAAAGGGAACAGGGAACAGGGAACAGGGAACAGAGAATACATAATTTACAGCGCTTTTGGTAGTAAGTGAGGTACACAGACAGATCCCCGACTTCTTCAAGAAGTCGGGGATCTTGCTTAGAGTTTATTCGTGATATATCGTAGTGGCGTGGCACACCTTATTTGATGAATTAGAATTACGCCCGGAAACCGTAGGGGCGCATGGCGTGCGCCCGATTCAATGGTAAAATCTATTCCACCATTTTAGCTGTGCCAAGCCAGTAGGGTGGGCATTGCCCACCAGCTTAAGTCTGTGCCATTCGACGTAAGCGTTCAGCCAGGAATTGGAATCCCTAGCGGTAAGAAAGCCGGAGGTGCTATGACTTTGTATAGATGTTATAACTGCTATTACTAGACTGATCATCTTGGGGAAAGATCATGAATACTGTAACCTTAAATTTAGACACCATTCCCTTAACCGACGAACAGTTCTATCAATTATGTCAAAATAACCGCGAGTTTAACTTTGAAACGACGGCGCAGGGAGAATTAATTATTATGCCACCCGTTGGCGGAGAAAGTGGGAATCGAGAATCTGAACTGATTGCCGATTTGGTCATCTGGAACAGACAAATTAGCCTAGGTTATACCTTCAGTTCCTCCACGATATTTAAGTTACCCAATGGTGCGAAACGTTCCCCAGATGCAGCTTGGATTCGTCGAGAACGCTGGGAAGCGCTCCCCCCTGAACAACGACGCAAATTTCCCCCAATTGCACCGGATTTTGTCATCGAATTAAGGTCAGCTACAGACGATTTGCAACCGTTACGTGACAAAATGCAAGAGTATATAGATGCTGGCGTGCAATTGGCATGGTTAATTAATCCCCAACAGCAACAAGTAGAAATTTATCGCCAGGGACAGCCAGTAGAAATACGGAATCTACCGACAGAATTATCGGGGGAAACCCTATTACCGGGATTTAGCTTAACTTTATATGCCTATTTATAAAGCTAGGGAATTTTCAAGCTGATTTAAGCTAAGTAGGTTGGTGGAAATAAACTTAACTAGATTAAGTTATGTAAACAAGCATCAAACCCTTACTGTTCCCTGTTCCCTGTTCCCTGTTCCCTGTTCCCTGTTCCCTGTTCCCTGTTCCCTGTTCCCTGTTCCCTGTTCCCTGTTCCCTGTTCCCTGTTCCCTAATCTCCACCGCTAACTTTAATTGTGTCCACCTACTTAGGGAAAAGATTATGAATACTGTAACCTTAAATTTAGACACCATTCCCTTAACCGACGAACAGTTCTATCAATTATGTCAAAATAACCGCGAGTTTAACTTTGAAACCACGGCACAGGGGGAATTAATTATCATGCCACCTGTTGGCGGAGAAAGTGGGAATCGAGAAGCTGAATTAATTATCGATTTGGGCATCTGGAATAGACAAACTAACCTGGGTTATACCTTCAGTTCCTCCACGATATTTAAGTTACCCAATGGTGCGAAACGTTCTCCAGATGCCGCGTGGATTCGCCGAGAACGCTGGGAAGCGCTTCCCCCTGAACAACGGCGCAAATTTCCCCCGATTGCACCGGATTTTGTCATCGAATTAAGGTCAGCCACAGACGATTTACAAGCGTTACGTGACAAAATGCAAGAGTATATGGATGCTGGCGTGCAATTGGCATGGTTAATTAATCCCCAACAGCAGCAAGTGGAAATTTATCGCCAGGGACAGCCAGTAGAAATACGGAATCTACCGACAGAATTATCGGGTGAAACCCTATTACCGGGATTTAACTTGAGTTTATCTGCATATCCAGAGGATGCACTTGGTTAAGCCGATGAGCTAAACTGAGGTACACAGACAGATCCCCGACTTCTCCAAGAAGTCGGGGATCTTGCTTAGAGACTAAATGTAGCGAGCAAGATGCTCGCACTACAAGGATGAGAGCCATTGTTGACCTAAACCTTATTGTTTATCCTCTGGCTTCTGCTCCTTGGCTTTTACTCTCTTCCTTACTTTACTCGGCTTCGGCTTTTTGGCTTCGGGCTTCTGCTCGTCTGTAGTCGGCTTCTGCTCTTTGGCTTCCACTTTCTGCTTTTTGACCTCTGGCTTCTGCCGTTTTATCGTCGGCTTCTGCTCCTTGGCTTCTGGCTTCTGCTCATTATCGTCTGGTTTCTCCCTTACCTTAGTCGGCTTCTGCTTTGACTTACTCTGGCGTTTCTCCTGCTGTACCGCTGTCTTATCCGCCTTCGACGCCTTCAAAAACTTCGGGGCTTTCTCCAAGGGTGGCGCTAACAGAGCCTCGAAGTCAAAAAGATTCCGAGTGGGCAAAAATTTAGCCTTGACTTGAATAAATGCCGGATGTCCTTGCTCCTCTTTCGGGGTTTTCGGATTGAATCGGAACGGCTTAACCGGAGAATCTTTCCACATCAACGGGAGGTGAGACGCCTTCATAAACCTTACCTTTTTCGCGGGTTCGGCTTGCTTGATATAATCTAAGCGCTCGCGATTGAAATTCCGGAAAATCGAGACAACGGGTCCTCGACAGACCGGAATGAATTGCCACAAACCCCGAAGCTGGAACTCAAAATCGTCCAATTGCGCCGCAACGCCATCGGGTTCTCCTTTCGAGAATCCGACCAACTGAAAGGAAACCTGATGCGGCTTGGTGCGTTGGGGAAAGTGGGTGACTCTGGGGTAAACGATTAATCGTTGAGTTGCTTCGCCCGTGTTCTTAATTTCCAGTTTCAGAGCGTCGAAAGCCTTACGTAATCGAGAGGTATAGAACAAGGGATAGTCTCGACCCGCCATAGTCAGCGTCGCCCGTCCCTCCTCTGACCAGCTAACGTCACCGACGACGATTCCAATCGCTTGGAAGATAATTCCCTCTTCCTCATTGTCTGATTCCCTGGTGTCCTGATCAGAAGCGTCCGTTGTTTCGTCCGTCGTTTCAGGTGTTTCGGGTGTTTCAGATGTCTCAGGTTGCTCAGGTTTTGCTGTCGTTTGTTCGAGTTCTGGCTCTGTCATGGCTGCTGCTGGCTTTTTCGTTCAGGGTAGCATTAGAACCTCTATTCCGTCGCCAATGGCGGCACGTTGGTTCTGTTACAACCCACTGAAATTCTGATCCCATCGTCTTTGGACGCCTGTAAGCGGTTCGCTGGGGGAGTTGAATCTCTGGCGGATTATATTATGGCGATTAGTGCGGCTGCGGTTTCTGTAAATGCGACTTAGGTTTGATTCACCCATTGTACTATGGCTTGGGTTAACCCTTCTAAAGTATAGTGTTGAGCCTCGACATCCACTCGCCCCAAAACCTGCTGGCAGGTTTTAGAGGTTTGAGGACCAATGGAGGCAATACAGACATTTTGCAAAAGTGAGAGGGGAGCGTTGCGATTTCTTTCCAGAAGCTTCCTAAAATTTTTGACGGTTTTAGAACTGGCAAAGGTAATAATATCGACGGTACGATTTTGCAACGCTTCCATAGCTGGGGGGTCTATTTCCGTTGGACAGATTGATTGATAGGCTGCCACTTCCACAATAGTAGCACCTTGGGCAGTTAAGTCTTTGACTAAAACCTCTCGTCCGCCCGTTTCCACACGCGGGAACAGGATAGTTTGTTCGGCTAGGGATTCCGGAAAATGTTCAATCAGAGAATCAGCCACAAAATCTGGGGGAATAAAATCTGGATGTAATCCCCGTTCCTTTAAACTAGCCGCCGTTTTCTTGCCCACAACAGCAATTTTGACGCCGGATAACGCACGGCTATCTTTTCCTAGCGCTAGCAATCGTTCAAAAAAGTATTTGACGCCGTTGCTTGAGGTGAGAATTAACCAATCAAAATCGGATACATTAGTAATGGCTTGATCTAAGGCGTGCCAACTCGACGGCGGTGTAATCACCAAAGCCGGCATTTCAATCACCGTTGCGCCTTCTTTCTCCAACAAGTCCCGAAATGTACTCGACTGTTGCGCCGAACGAGTAACTAAGATTGTTTGACCCTGAAGCATCTGCGGCAAACCACGTCTATTGATGTCCTCGCCTATTGTCTCGTGTTTTGGGGTAAACTCGACAGGGATTTGGGGTGGCGATCGCAGATAATCTCGTAATCCTACCACTTCTCCTACGACAATCACCACCGGCGACAGGGAGACACCCGCCGTTTGCTTCACAATACTCGATAATGTTCCCACCCAAACCTGTTGCTGAGTCTGTCCACAAGCCCGAATCACCGCCACAGGGGTTTGATAGGATTTGCCATAACGCTGTAACTGCTGAACGATTGTCCCTAAATGACGCCCACCCATTAAAATAGCCAGAGTATCAATTCGCGCCAAGGCTTCCCAGTCTAAAGCTTCGGGTTGATGCGCTGTCAGAACGGCAAAACAGCGACTCAACACGGCATCCGTCAGGGGAATATTTGCCAGTAACGGTGCAGCCAAGGCAGAGGAAATCCCCGGTACAATCTCAAAGGCGCAACCTGCATCGGTTAACGCTTGAATTTCAGATGTAGCCCGACCAAAGATAAAGGGATCACCACTTTTTAAACGGACAACTTGCTTGGCTTGTTGACATTGGTTGACCAGTAATTGATTAATCTCCCCTTGCGGAGTTGAGGGACGCCCCCCCCGCTTGCCCACATCAAACTGGCGGCAATTTGCGGGGACTAATTGTAAAAGTTGGACGTCTACTAAAGCGTCATAGACTAATACCTCCGCTTGACGGAGAATCTGTTGCCCGCCTAGGGTGAGGTATGCCATGCTTCCGGGTCCAGCACCGACGAGATAGACCTTACCCAAAGGGCGGCGAGAACGCCTACCTATCGAAGAATCAGGATGAAAGCTGTCCGCCACCTGTTGATTGTTGATGCGCGTTTCTTGATTGGGGTGAATCATTCTCCAATTTTAAACTGATAAGTAGTCGGACAAAAGAAAACAGCACCATACTAAGTTTTGTAAACAAGCCTCAAACCCTTACATAAACGTAGCTTGCTTCTTTTCGGGAGCGAGTAGGACGAATGACGACCTTCACCGTTCACGTTCATTGTGTCCACCTACTTATTAGGGTCTTCCTCTCGGAAGCGGCTTAGTTAAAATGTTAGACTGAGTGAGCCAGTGTAAAGATTGTACAAAGATTGGGGACAGACCTAGACACAGGGATAGAGAACCCATCAAAATATACGTAGTGTACAACAATTCTTTTGACCCTTGTGACTAAGCTCAGGGCATCCTGTGGACTTGTGACTAAGGGCGGGTTTTATTGATAAGTTATCGGTTTCAGGCTTTCCTGAGCGGCTTGTACCTGCCTCTACACCATAACGTTTGACTTTCAAAGTAGCAGTACTCGGTGTAAAGGAATCTGCCACTCATTTAATCGTTCACTCACTCTTTAACTTATGTTTTCCATCTACATTCTGACCCACAACGAGGAACTAGATATTGCGGCTTGCATTGAGTCAGCTCAGCTATCGGATGATGTCATAGTGGTAGATTCCTACAGCACAGACCGTACTGTAGAAATTGCCTCCCGCTACCCCGTTCGTGTCGTGCAACATCAGTTTGAGAGTCATGGCAAGCAACGAACCTGGATGCTAGAAGCGATTCCCACAAAGTATCAATGGGTTTATATCTTAGAAGCCGATGAGCGAATGACTCCTCAACTGTTCCAAGAGTGTTTAGGGGCAATAAAACACCCAGATGCGGTTGGCTATTATGTGGCAGAACGAGTAATGTTTATGGGGCAATGGATTCGCCACAGTACCCAGTACCCCCGTTACCAAATGCGTCTTTTCCAAAAAGGAAAAGTTTGGTTCACAGACTACGGTCACACAGAACGGGAAGTTTGTAATGGATCAACCCGTTTTCTGCAAGAAACCTATCCCCACTATACCTGTAGTAAAGGCTTGAGCCGTTGGATAGAGAAGCACAATCGCTACTCCACCGATGAAGCGGCTGAGACAGTCCGTCAGTTAGAACAGGGAAATGTCAATTGGTGGAACTTATTCTTTGGTCGATCAGAAGTTGAACGGCGTCGAGCGCTCAAAGATTTATCCCTACGTTTACCTTTGAGACCCCTGTTACGGTGGATTTATATGTATTTATTCCTGGGTGGTTGTCTGGATGGTAAAGCAGGAATGGCTTGGTGTACCTTGCAAGCGTTTTATGAATACTTAATTTTGCTGAAAGTCCAAGAAATGAAACAAATGCCACCGTCTCATCTGTCGCCAGCTCATCCAATGACTGTTCTATCAGATGTTAACGCTTCGGAGGTATCTAATAATTACCATCTACCTCCGACTCAACGGACATTAGCGTCCACCATTAAACCTTGAGATAAAGATAGACACACACCACCTTTTATCCCTAGTCAATACTATATCAACAAACTATTCTTCGTTTAGAGATTTTATCTCGATGCGGAGAATAGTATATTTTTTGTCGGGGCGCAAAGCTACCTGTAGGGGCACGGCATTGCTGTACCCCTACTATATGTGGCTCACAGTTATTACTAGAGCGACGTTTTAGTTTACTAACGCTACCATTTTCTTCATGTTTTTTGCACTGGGATGAAAATTCACTAGAGTTTCATAAAGTGACTCAAATGCATAAAGAGTTGATGATCTCCTCGGATTTATCATGACATCGGCGCAGTTTGTTGAATAAGATGAAAATAACTGAGCAAAGGTTAGGTTCAGCCTCTAAAACAACAGACTTGGTTAAGAGTCATACCTGAAACTCAGTGTTCCTTACACAATTAAATTGTACCTATGAATACTCAAACTTTTTCGCGCATAAAACAATTGGTAGCTCCCTTATCAATTGCGGCGACGATGGTACTAGGGATATCTGCCCAGGCTAATGCAATCGAACTCGGCATCGCTTCTGACTATAACGTATTTGTGCTAGGCGATGTGAATCAGAGTAATACGGATGCTGAGGGAAAAGTAGCCGTTGGCGGAAATGCCGATTTATTAAATTTTTATGCGGGAATGGCTCTCCCGACAGACGGAAACAATGGCGATGTCTTAATTGTTGGTAAAAATTTAGTCTTTGAAAACGGTCAAGTTCGAGGTAATGCAGTTTATGGGGAAACAGCAGAACTTACCGATGTAACCCTTGAGCATGGTGGAATGCTTCGCCAAGATAATCCGATTGACTTTGCTGCCGCTAGACAGGAACTACAAGCATTATCTCAATTTTTAGGAGGGTTAGAGGCTACTGGTACGACAGACATAGCTTATGGTGGAATTACGTTAAATGGTTCAGATGAAGACCAGAATATCTTTCATCTAAATGCGTCGGATTTAAGCAATGCTAGCAACTTCAATTTTAATGTAGCTTCGGGTGCGACTGCCATTGTAAATATTAGTGGAGACGCCGCATCATTACAAAACTTTGACTTCAATTTCAATGGTGGTATTGATAGACAGCAAGTTCTCTACAACTTCTATGAAGCTGAGGAACTGTCAGCTAGTGGCATAGGAATTCAAGGCAGTGTTTTGGCGCCTTTTGCAGCGTTTAACTTTGACAACGGTCAAATTAATGGAAACTTAATTGCGGCTTCGCTAACGGGAGGGGGACAATCAAATAACTATCTCTTCAATGGTGAATTACCTGACCCAATAAGAATTACCCAAGTTAGTGAAACGGTTCCTGAACCCGCAACATTAGCTGGACTAGGATTAGTCGCGGCTCTAGGAGTTGCTTCTCGCCGTAAAGGTAAGCAGAAAGTCTAAGGCTTTGAAACCTGGGTTAGGCATCCAACCTAGCCCCCGTCCATTTTTTTATACACTCCTCACACTATCGTCCCTGACTTAATCCCTTAGGTCAGGGATTTTTGTATTACCATAACGTGCAAGTAGTCTGACAAAGACAGAGAGTGGAGTAAGCTTTCAAGCATTTAAATTGGGAATGGGTAGCGAGCAAGATGCTCGCATTACAACGATTTTGCAGTTGTTGACATTAAGGTTTAAATGCCGAACAGCTTATACAGGTCATTAATTAGGTTAAATGGGTGCGATCGCAGATTCGGAACTCTGAAGCTATAGTTTTCCGCTACTGATGATGAGGACGCAGCGAGTGCGGCATTTCCAAACCATGAGCGTTCATTAACGATTCATCAGCCATGACTTGCTGGGGAGTTCCATCGGCAATAATTCGCCCTTCATCCAGTAAAAGCACGCGATCGCACACTTCGATAATCAGTTCTAAGTCATGGGAGGAAATCAGAATCGTTTGCTGACTGGTTTGAAGAAAATTAATCACGCGACGACGATAGCGCATGTCTAGGTTCGCACTGGGTTCATCGTACAGAACCAATTGGGGACGCATGGCTAACACTCCCGCGATCGCAACCAAGCATTTCTCACCCCCAGAAAGATTGTGCGGTACTCGTTCTGAGAGCATTTCCACACCAGCCAGAGACAGCGCTTGTTGAACGCGATGGTTGACCTCATCCTCTGACATCCCCATATTCTGGGGACCAAAGGCGACATCTTCCCATACGGATGGTAATAATAACTGGTCATTGGGATTCTGAAACACTAAGCCAATTTCCGGGCGAAACTCACCCACAACAACGGGTCTTCCAAATAAATCAATGTCTCCAGCGGTTGGTGTTAAAATACCACAGATTGACATAAATAACGTTGTCTTGCCTGCACCATTAGGTCCAATTAAACCAACTCGTTCTTCCGGATATATATTGAAATTGACTCTTTGTAAAACCTCAGGTCTATCTGGATAGGAGAAACTCAAACCAGAAATCGCGATCGCAGGTTCTTCAGCATTGTCTGGGTTAGATACAAGTTGTTGTTGTGGTCTCATAATTCGTCATTTGTCCTTCGTCATACTCGCTCCCGAAAAGAAGCAAGCTACATCTTATGTCATTTGTCATTCGTAAGGATTGGAGAAATTTTTTCCGATTATTACCGCCTTTCTACCAGAATTTCAGCCATGACAAACCCAAGGGCGATCGCGACGGTTATTCCCAAGATAATTAAATCCCCACCAGAAACACGATTCATCTGATTAGGCGGTTTACGACGGTGCAGGGTATAACCATACCCTCGCAATATCATCGCTTGATAAACCTGCTGTGACTGGTTGTAACTGCGAACCAATAAGCTACCCACCAGAGACGCCAGCACATTCAGATTGCGGCGAGACAAACGAGTCGCCCGAAATCCTCGCAGTTGCATCGCTCGTTTCATTTTGGTTAAATCTTCACCAAACTGTTCGATGTAGCGGTATGTCAATAGCGTCATATCCGCTAGTACCGCCGGAAGTCCCAGCGATCGCATAGCTTTGACGGTACTCAAAAATGAGGCTGTACCAAAGAGAATTAAACTCACGGTGAGAATACATAAAAATCGAGTCGCAATCAGCGCTAGCGCCACAAGTCCCTCTTGATATAGACTCAAAATACCGATCTGAACAATAACCGTACTCCCCACGCTAAACGGTAAAAGCAGAGTAATCGCTAGCAAAAAAAAACCGGGGTAGCGCAGCCGCGATCGCAAAAACGAGAAGGGTAATCTGGAGAGGTGATAATACACCAGCGTCACTCCGATCATCCCTGGGAGCAAACTCAATTGCTCAACAAATGAAAACGCAAAAATTAAACTAAATAAGCCAATCAGTTTACAACGGGATTCCCAACGATGAATCGGAGAGTCCAAATTGGCATAAAAATCCAGTCCGTGTTTCATTGACTCTCCAACAATTCAGGTTTGACTTGCTTCAAAAACAGAGCCACGGCTGTCGTAAACGCGCCCTCAATTGCCATGAGTGGGATATGAGCCAAGACCAATCCAGAAATTGCCATTTTTTCGGCTGATGCATCTATAGTTGCGGGAATATTAGTAATCACTAACGCGAAAAATAGCAGAGTTGCTATCCCCAAACCTCCCGCACCGCCGATAAAGGCAAAGATACCCGTCACCACTCGATTATCCTTATCGAATTTTAGGCGCAGTTGAAATAGGTGATACGCCAAAATTGCCGGAACGCCAAACATCGTGGCGTTTACCCCTAACGTGGATAAACCACCATGCTGAAACATAATCGCTTGAAAAAATAAACCGATGAGAATTGCTGGAAACGCATAATATCCCAACATTGTGCCTAACAACCCATTCAGAATCAAATGGACACTCGCTGGTGGGATGGGGATGTGAATCCAAGAGGCGACAAAAAAGGCGGCTGTGAGTAGAGATGCTTTGGGAATATTCTCTTGGGGATTCGGATCTCGGTTAATTTGACGCAGGGAGTACCAAGTGAAACCTCCTGTCGCTGCGTAACCTGTGATACAGACAGAAGCAGGCAGGATACCATCAGGAATATGCATGATTTTTGTGTAGTTTTGACCCTTCACTTCGGCAAGAGGGCAGGGCGCGTGACCCTTCACGACCCTCGATAGAACCTAGTTTGTAGGGGCGGGTTTAGGGACTGACGTTTCATAATTGATGATAACATTTATTCAAAAACCACCCTGACTTGTAGGGGGCGGGTTTAGGGACTTGCGTTTCACAATTGATGATAACATTTATTCACTACCCACCCTGACTTGTCGGGGCAGGTTTAAGGACTTAAGTTTCATAATTGATGATAACATTTATTCAAAACCCGCCCTGCTCTTAATTTTTTTGACAATGAACAATGAACAATTCTAACCTAATTGTTACCACCTACTTAGCCTGTTTTGTCCCTTTAGCAAAATAGAGTGCTGTACCGACAAAACCCCAGATCACCGCAACTGACATCACCGCGATTTGAATGGGGGTGAAGGAGCCATTGGTGGATTGAATACTCATCACTTGACTATCTGCGGTGTTCTCTGTTGCTGATTGATCCTCACCCATAGAAATAGTAATCAAATCACCGTGACCCGCTTGGCGAACCTGAACCGCCCATTCTCCCGGTTGTGAGCGATCGGGAGCAAAAACAAAGCTACCGTTTTCGTCGGTGGTTCCTTGCAGCCAAGGAGTAGAAGGATCTTGGGGAGAGTAAACCGTAACTTGGGCATTGGACATGGGGTCGCCGTTATCAAAAGCCGCATCAATTTTAATCGCCTGGGTGGTTTCATAGTTAATCTTGGCACCATGAGCCGTCGCTTTAGCTGACCAGCTCATCACTAACATTAGGATCAGGGGGACTAAAAATTTCCTCTTCATCGCTCACATTTTCTTAATGTCTTAGAAACGGTTAAAACCCAGTCTGATTAAAGGTAAGGCGGGTTTTATATCCCAGTTAAGAGAAACCATCAACATTAATCCCTAAACCCGCCCCTACATCGAGGTTGACCAATAACCAATGACCAATTTAACTGGATTTGTTGGCAACGGTTTGGATTTCTTCACAGTGACCCTCACCGACGTGACCTAAGCTAGGAAGAATGTCTTGGAGTTTCTGATACTCTTCTGGGGAAAGTTCTGACTTTAGCTGCTCTTGGTCTAACTCTAGTGTGCCATCGTTGGCTAGAGTCGCTAGCGGTTCAAACCCCAACGCACCAGTATTAATCTCATCATCAGCGGGTGCGCCTGCATCACCAAAAATGTGGTCAAAGTGGAACGTGGCTTCCACCTCGGCGGTATCCCCTTGAGCGAGAATACCCTTGCGTTCGTCGCCAACAAACTCCCCACAGACAAATTCTAAGGGCTGATTCAGGGCAATAGTAAAGTCAATGGTTTGCCCCTCTTTCTCGGCTGTCCCCATCATCACCAGGGTTTGACCTTCAGCCGGTCCCTCCTCGGCTTTGACCATTTTCCAGGATAAAGCATTATATTGTCCGGCAGGGGCATCGCCAACTTCTTCCACGAGAATAGGTTCGGCATCTTCCCCACCTGCGGCTAAATCAACCGTGTGGGTTTTGTCCAGAACCACTTTGTCTTTCGCTTGCACTTTACTACCCGCCTCAGCATTGAACGGCGGGTCACTTTGATAAGCGGTGATATCGGCTAAGTTGACATAAACATGGTCAAAGGCAATTTGCCATCCATCTTTTGATATAAAACCTTGGCGGACAAAGTCCTCGCCATTCGCCCGAATTTCCAGGGTTCCACTCCCTTGACTTGCCTGAGTTGCACTCTGAGTTTCGGTTTGTGTCTGAGTCTCGCTGGTCGTTTCACTCTGGGAACAGCTAACTAGCGTCCCAGTTGTCAAGACCATCAGACCCGTGAAAATGATTATTGGTTTACTCATTGATGACCTTTGGCGGTTTTCATACTATACCCAATTAAATCCAACAAGTTTTTGTAATAATTCGCAATACCCCTAGAGGGCATCTTCTGGCAAACGGGGGAATAGTAAACGGGGAAAAGGGAACCAGAAACAGGGAACATAAGTTATTGTTCTCATTTCTATGACAAATGTCATTGAATTCAACGTTTGTAGTCAGTGATGCCAGCACTTATGGCATAGTTAGGGCAACGACGAACCTAGCTTAAGTCAGCGACATCCAAGTTCAATCCATTGACGAGTGAGTGACGCTTTTTCCACCACTTCATTTTGCCAAAAACCTTGCCATCAGGCATAATCGCACCTTTAAGGATAGCGTTTTGGAGATTCGCTGAACTCCAATGAGAAGCCGCCCGGAAATTTGCCAAGCTCAAGTTGGCGTTTTGGAAGTTTGTTTGGTTTAACGACGTCTGGCTCAAGTTGGCTAAAATTAAAATAGCCGACGTTAAATTAGCTTGGGTTAAATTTGCCTGATTAAACTTGGCGGCAATGAGCAGAGAGTCGCTCAGTTTTGCACCGTGTAAATTTGCCTCAGAGAAATTGACATCCATTAACGAGGCTTTACTCAAATCAGCCCATCTTAAGTCTATTTGTTTTAAGGAAACCCCCCTGAGAAAGACGCCACGTAAGTTGACGCCACGAAAATACCGTTCTCCAGCGGCATATTGCTGCAAAAGTTCTTCTGCTGTCATAGTGGCTTTGGATTTTCCCTCCCACTGAATGCTGTTTCTGACCGGGATGAATCTGGTTCTTTATTAAAGCAAACTGTAGGACGGATGAAAATACCAGGGAGGGGTATAGAAAAATTTAGGGAGAATTCTCTACTATATTATTTAAGTCCTGGTCATGATAACCAGGACTTGTGGGAAACCTATTGAGTTTGACCGGAAACCAACTGGATACACCAGCTTAGTTAATGGTACTGATAAAGAGTGCTGTAAGAGTTCCCGTCACTCCAACGGCGATTAACAGGTTGTTGAAAAAGCGACCGAGTTCCGGTTCTAGTCCTAGGACTTTATCTTCCTGACCCGCTGTAAAAAACAATGACCAAGCTTGGTTCAGTGTTAAAGAATCAAAGTTATTAAAATCAGTCTGAAAAATAACGGGTCTAAATAGGTCTTTGTTCTTGAAAGAGTCAAAATCAGTTTTCATTATCTTCTTCCTGATAAGGTTCAACGAGTGCGCTGGGTGATGTCTAGAGGTTAGTAAACCAGCCAATCAAGCTTTGTCCACTCAGAGCTTCTACCGCCAGGAGTGAGATGAAGCCAATCATGGCTAGACGTCCATTGAGATTTTCTGCGTATTGCGTCCAACCAGTGCGTGGCGTGTCATCGACATAAACCTTGGGTTCGATCGCAAAGTTATTCAGTCTGTCTCCTTCTTCGACGCTGTAACCGCGTGTCGTCATTTGCTTGTCTCCTTTGTTGTTGTCTTACGTTAACAAATATAACGCAATGTAAATATTTTTTGCAAGTGCTTGACAAAATACAAAAGTCGTAAAAACCGTACTCAGCACGTTAGGTGTTCCCGGTGCGGGGAGATGGGGGAGCTTGTAGGAACAAAGGACAAATCCCCAATCACCCTTTCCCCGTTAGCCAATAGGTGAGCATTTCTCCTTTGCCCTTAACCTCAATGATCCCGCGTTTTTCCAAAACATATTGATCCTTTAACCGCTCGTAAGTCGCCTGAGTGACTTGAATTCCCCCAGAAATTCCTTGAGATTCCATCCGCGAGGCGACGTTTACCGTATCTCCCCACAGATCGTAAATAAACTTTTTCATCCCGATGACTCCAGCAATCACAGGTCCAGTGTTAATGCCAATCCGCAGTTGAAACGCTTCTCCGGTATCCATGCGAAATTGAGTAATCACCCGCTGCATCTCTAATGCCATATCCGCGATCGCTTCGGTATGATCGAGTCTGGGTAAGGGTAGACCACAGGCAACCATATAGGCATCCCCAATGGTTTTAATCTTCTCCAACCCATACTCCTCAGATAGCAAATCGAACGTAGAAATGATGGTTCCCAGTAATTGCACCAGTTCCGTCGGTGGCATTCGGGTGGATAGAGGCGTAAACCCGACAATATCAGCAAACAAAATCGTCACATCATCGAATTGTTCAGCGATCAGGGTGTCGCCATGATACTTGCCTAAGGTACTATGATTTTGTTTTAACTGCTGAGCGATCGCCTCTGGCAAAATATTTAATAACAGGCGGTCTGACTTTTCTTGTTCCGCCCGCAAGTCTGCTTCCGCTTGCAGGCGCTGCTTCTCAACTTGAATCCGTTGGGTGATATCTTCTAATACCCCTAAAATCCCAACCACGTTACCTTGGGGATCATGGATGGGAATTTTACTCACATCCAGCCAAACGGGTTGTCCATCAACGGGAGGTTTTTGTTTGGTTTCGACAACATGGAATTCGGCTTGATTCTGGCTAATCACTCGTGCATCTTGCTGGCGGTAGAGTTCAGCAATGTCCCGACTAGGAAGCAAATCATAGTCCGTTTTCCCCACCACAACCTCTGGATTGTCTAACCCGGCTGTCTTTGCCCAATTTTTATTACACCCCAGAAAGACTAAGTTGGTATCTTTCCAAAAGACTTGTTGCGGGATATTATCAATAACTAATCGCAAATATTCCTCTTTTTCTCTCAAGGCGGCTTCAGCTTGCTTGCGTTCTGTTACATCTGTGCCAATGGAGAGAATTTCAATTAATTCACCCTCTTCATTAAAAATTGGTTTATTTGCCCACGTCACCCAAACCGTTTCCCCCATCTTGTTCATTGTGTCTACGGTACGAATGCGGTAACGTTCTGGACGTTTACGGATGGCTCGAATCAAAATAGATAACATCCGTTGCGATCGCGGCGTATTCGGGACGAGAGTTCCCACCAGAGGACAATTTAGGAGTTGATCGTCCTCGTAGCCAAAAAACGTCTGACCATAACGATTAATGAATTTAATTTTCCCCTGAACATCCCACCGCAAAATAATGCAATTGGGGGTTTCAACTAAATCTCGATATTGTGATTCACTGGCTCGCAAAGCTTCTAGGGTGTGTTTATGCTCAGTAATATCCCGCGCCACCCAGAGAACAGAGTCTTTTGAGATGGGTGAAATACTGGCGGAAAACCAAACCGTTCGATCAGCCAAGGTGAGACGATACTCAACCTGAACCGTCTGTTGGCTGTCTAAGGCTTGGCGAATATACCCGACAAACTGATCCGCCTGCGATCGCGCCAATAGATCATACTCCGTTTTGCCCAGCATGGCGTCCACGGGTTGACCTAACAAGTCAGGATTTGCCGAAACAACTTTCAGATAACATCCGTGGCGATCTTTGACAAAAATCAGTTCCGTCATCGCATCAAATAAGGCACGCAACTCTGATTCAGAGTTGAGGGAATTTGTCAAGGCTTGAGAGCGTTGACATAAGTGTGAGAGGGACTGACGTATCCCAATGAAGATTAACCCCGTGAGTAGGGCGACGAAGGCGAAAATCCCCAAGCAGACAACCAAGATATGAAGCGTATTGGGATCAATTGCTGACCGGACATCTGATTCTGGCATCGCTACAGCAATCAGCCAATCCTCTGATGCTGAGAGATAAATGACATCAGAATAGAGGGGATGAATCGGACGCGGAATTAAATAATCGGTGATCTCATGTCCCTGGTGAAGACAAAGATATCCCATCAACGTCACAGCCAAAAAAATGAGCAGAACGCAGGATAAAAGCAGCACCAGACGTAGCGATACCTTGCAAGAAGCGAATAAAACCCAATTGGTCATGGTTTGCGGTAACATCGGTCTACATCACCGACCAGGCTTGCCTGTGAATCGTTGCCCACCAGATGCTACCCCAATAAAGTCTGACACCGTTGCACTGGTTCGGTTCACTATGCCCTTCCTAGCAGACCAAACGGCGCGATCGCTTCACCCTAACGTAGGTGTTCTCAGGGGTCTGCACCAAGTAAGTGTTTGGGTGTGGCTAGACCATTGAACAGACCCTAACTAGATTGCTTGCAATTAGTTAGGGATTCTCCCCTGCTGTTACCACGAGGAGCCGCTGTTCTGGTCTGTTTTGGAAGCGAATACCATCATAGCGACAGATAGAGAATCCTGCGTTGATTTCGATCAACCGTTACCATGGACGTTCTGTGTTAAGCGAAAGGTCAGTTCATTTATCGGTGGGGAGGGCGGGTTTTGTTGAATATTTATTGGTGAGGAGGGCGGGTTTTGTTGTTCCGTTATTTCAGCAATAGCTGACGTTAGTCCCTAAACCCGCCCCTACAGACTCAGGGCGGGTTCTGCACAAACGTTATCATCAATAGTTGACACTAAAGTCCCTAAACCCGCCCCTACAGACTCAACACTCAACTCATTTCAGATTAGAATGATGTCCTGGTTGTTTCCCAGGGTGAGAAATTCATGGGTCGTGCTGAAAAAGTTGTACTAGCCTACTCAGGTGGCGTCGATACTTCCGTCTGCATTCCTTATCTCAAAGAGGAATGGGGGGTGAAGGAGGTGATCACGCTAGCCGCCGATTTAGGTCAAGGTGATGAGTTAGAACCGATCAAAGAAAAAGCCTTGACATCGGGCGCCGCCGAGTCTCTGGTGGCGGACGCGACTGAACGGTTTGTCACAGATTACGCCTTTCCAGCGATTCAGGCAAATGCACTGTATGAAAATCGCTATCCTTTGTCCACGGCACTAGCGCGTCCACTGATTGCTAAATTATTGGTCGAAGCTGCCCACAAGTATGGTGCAGATGCCGTGGCTCACGGTTGCACCGGCAAAGGGAATGACCAGGTGCGGTTTGATGTGTCGATTACGGCGCTTGACCCCAACTTGAAAGTTCTCGCACCCGCGAGGGAGTGGGGGTTGAGTCGGGAAGATACGATCGCCTATGGGGAACGATTTGGCATTCCCTCTCCGGTGAAAAAGTCCTCCCCCTATAGTATTGACCGTAATTTGTTGGGTCGTAGTATTGAGGCGGGGATTCTCGAAGATCCCATGGCTGAACCGCCCGAAGAAATCTATCTAATGACCCAAGCGATCGCGGATACTCCCAATGATCCAGAATACGTGGAGATTGGCTTTGAGCGAGGCATTCCAATCTCGTTAAATGGTCAAACCCTTGATCCGGTAGCCCTGATTACTCAGCTTAACCAAGTCGCTGGAAATCATGGGGTGGGGCGGATTGATATGATTGAGAATCGGGTTGTCGGGATTAAATCTAGAGAGATTTATGAAGTCCCGGCTCTGTTAACCTTAATCCATGCCCATCGCGACTTAGAAAGCCTGACGTTGACATCTGATGTCAGCCAGTATAAGCGAGGGATTGAAGACACCTATAGCCAGCTTATTTACCAGGGGTTATGGTATTCTCCCCTAAAAGATGCCCTGGATGCGTTCATTCAGCAAACTCAGGAGCAAGTCTCCGGAAGCGTGCGGGTGAAATTCTTTAAAGGGAATGCCACGATTGTCGGACGAGCGTCTAGCAATTCCCTTTATACCCCAGAACTAGCCACCTATACCTCCGAAGATCAGTTTGACCACAAAGCCGCTGAAGGCTTTATCTACATTTGGGGATTACCCACTCGCGTTTGGTCAGCCAAAACTAGAAGTTAAAACCAGTAGGGTGGGCATTGCCCACCAGCCTTAATTCGGTTCCACCGGAGAGACGTTCCACCGGAGAGACGTTCCACCGGAACGTCTCTACAAATCGCTAGGATAGAAAGACTAACTTCCACGTTTCAGCCTCAACTTCCCTATGCCCACCTATCCTGGAATTTCTAGCGACGCCTTCCGACACCCCCTTGACCAACAAGCTGAGGATGCCCTCCGGAGTGTTCCTGGATTTAACCTAGCTGCCCGCAAATTCATCGAATTTATCTACGAACGCCCCCAATTCGTCTATCTGATGGGCAACAGTATCCAAGTCGGACCGCGCCAATATTCCACCATTTACAGCTTATTTCGCGAATGTGTGCGAGATTTAGACATCCATCCTGAACCTACCCTATTTGTCAGTCAAAATCCCCAAGTGAATAGTTATGCCTTGGGACAAGACCATCCATATATTGTATTAAATACAGGGTTATTAGACGTACTCAGTGAAGTCGAAATTCGCACCGTGTTAGCCCATGAACTGGGACATATCAAATGCGGTCACACGATTTTAATTCAGATGGGAATCTGGGCGATGGGTGCGGCGGCATTTCTGGGAGACTTAACCTTTGGGATTGGCAATATTGTCACCAGTGGTTTACTGTTTGCCTTCTATGAATGGCGGCGGAAAGCCGAGTTATCCTCAGATCGAGCAGCTTTATTGGTCATCGATGATATCAATATCGTCATGAAAACGATGATGAAACTATCAGGGGGTTCTCATGCTTATGGTCATGAATGCAGCCTTGATGAATTCATCCGCCAATCCGACCGATTTCAAGACCTTGACCAAGATAGTCTTAATCAAGTTTATAAGTTTTTATTATACAATGGTGGGAATGGTTCGTTTCTTACCCATCCTTTTCCGGTTGAACGCTTGCGCTATCTGCGAGATTGGGTCAAATCAGAAGAATATCGCCAAATTCGTCAGGGTAATTATCGACGAGTAACGGACGAAGGATCAGTCAATGTGCCATCCCAGGCGGCTCAAAACCAGGAAGCCCAACGATTAAAGCGTCAACTCGAAGAATTACAACGGGAAATTAACCGGATTAAATCTGAGTCGGATAATCCGTAAAGGTTCGTATGTAGTAAGCGCTGTCTTCGCTATAAACGTTCGCATCGCTGACTTAAGCATTATTCTCCCGCTGCTAAGAGACGTTGCATGCAACGTCTCTACATGCTTCCCCCGCTCCCCCTGCTTCCCCCGCTCCCCTTAACCGAACAGTATTGAGGATATTCTTTACTGTTCCCTGTTCCCCGTTCCCTGTTCCCTCGCCTCACCCCAACGCTTATTCAGCAACCCCTATATATTTTCACGAAAATATATATGATGAATTTATGTCAATATCAATTGTCAGGTTGTCAGGCAGAACCCGCTGATCAGCGGTAGCCTTGACGCAGGGTGTCATCAAGTTGTTACTATTAGACCTTCAGTAAGGGCGTAAGCGTCCTCTTGGATTTCCATGATCAGGGAAGTTATCTTAGACACTCATCATACTGAGTCTCGTACTCAACCTAACCAGCTAGGATTCCCTCTTCAGCAGGCACAGGATGTTATTTATCAATTTTTGCTCGATACGGTTAAACAGCAACCTCCAGAAACGGTTTTACAAGAATTTAAATGGTTATTTATTGACTACAATGCATCAGAAGGTAATCCAGAAGCGATAAAGGCTTTATCAGAAATACTTTTTGCCAATGATGAAAAAGAATTTAAGAATACGGTTAAACGTTCCTGTTATATTATCATTAATAATTGGTATACTTCAAGAAATTTTAATGCTAGCCAAGACTTAGTCTCCTTATTTTCTGATGTAAAACTTAGCAAACGAACATTATCGCCAACCTTAAGCCGTCAGAGAACCTGGCTATTAAATTTCATTAATAGTCAAGATTATCACGAACTTCAATTATTTATTACTCAACAAGTTACGTCCGATTCAGGGCATTGGAGTAACCGTTATATCTCTTATTTACTCGTTCCCCAGTATACGAATCTGAACAACCCTGTAGAGCAACGTGAAGCCGCGAGGCTCTTATCCAAAAAGCTCAAAGATCAGTTCAAGTTTGATTTAGCGATGTATACGGCACACTCCAAATCAGCCATTCACCGGGAACCCATTCACAAAAATCCGACAGGTTTAGGGGATAAAGTTGTTGATCTGATCAAAAAAATTGTAGTTAAGCATGGACTGTTTAATTATAAGAATGTAGCGAATATATTTTTAGAACAAACAAAATATCTAAAGTATAAGCGCTTTAAAAAAAGCTTGCAAAATTATTTAATATTTTCCGTTAAAAATAAAGATTTAGTTAAATCATTAAATAAAACCTTAGCCGATAAATTAAATGCTCTCTACGAAGATTACCACGATACAACCATAGAGGCGGCATTACTCCTGAGAACCTGTAACCGCTTAATTGAATATTTAACCACTGAAAATCAGGATGAGCCGTCACCTCTGTTTATTCTGCTCATGTCTCAAGGTCATCACTTAACCTTAGCGATGCTCTTGCTGAAAATTATTATGATTTGTCCAAACTCGCGCAATCATCTAGAAACTTGCATTGCTAAATTAATTCAATATTACACCAATTATGCGGAAGAGGATTGTCGTTGGGTGATTACATTTTTTGAAGTGTTTAAAATTACCTTTGCCATTCACACGGAAAATGTCCAATATAATCTGATCAAAATGGATAATGCGGCAAGTTCAGAATTTCAGCTAGATGCTTACCGAGTGTTTTCTCAGCTTCGGGATTATGTCAATGTGGAACAGACATGCGAAACTCAGTAGACGAGGGAAGTAGAGACGTGCCATGGCACTATGGCGAGCCGGGGAGACGAGAATCGGCTCAAGGCTGCCAATGATATTTCTCTGTCTTCAGTTAGAGACGAGCCGCTGCCAGTATCAAGTAAAATGTCACCTTGGCTAGAGATAGCGATCGCCTGGACATTGATAAGCTAGGCTATCGTGAGGTGCATATCGCTTAGGAGTATAGCGTGAAACGACTGACTGAGATTTGGCGGCAGATATTAACACTGGCTTTAGCCTGCGTGATGCTACTGATTGGTACGGCGTGTAGTAGTACAGCGGTAGAAAGTGGGCGTCCAGAAAATCCTCCGGTTCAAGCTGGAGGCACGAATAACCCCTACAAGAAGGGGGGAGACAGTTACACAGAGAACAATATGTCTCTAAATCCTGATGTCAGCCGTAGGTTAAATGTATCAAACAACTCGGTAGAGCAACCCGAATTAGCTCGATTAAGCTGAGAACGGTGGCTGCTTTAGACTTAGGATAATTCACTGACAATAAAACTAAGGAGATTTTTTTATGAGCAGAGTGATAGATTGGCTAAAAAATAAACGCTTCACTCAATTATTAACCGTGGCTTTAGCGGGTATCTTTGTATTCATCAGTACAGGATGCAATAGTGGGGTATCAGCGAAGACGGCTGACGATGTGAAAAAGAATGTTACTGAAGTTCTCACGCCTACAGGCGGAGCGAAAGACTATCAGGGGGTTGATTCTCCGAAAACGTCTCAAAAGGCGAAGGACAATCCTGATAAATTAATTAAAAACGCGGAGAAAAATCTGGAGAAGAAGGCGGATACTCCGGAAAAGTTTATCGAGAATTATCAAGAAGGAGCGCCGCTGAATAAACGAGTGGAGCGACTCGGCAAAGATGTAAAAGAGTCAGCCACTGATTTCACCGAGGGTGTAACTAAGGGAACTCAGAGAGGTGTTGAAAATCTCCAAGAAAATACAACGAATGCGGCTGAAGAAGTAAGCAAGTCTGCCAAGCGTTCGGCAAAAGAGGCGAAGGAAAAAACTGAAGATGTTGCTGAAGATGTAGCGAAGTCTACCAAACGTTCAGCCGAAGACACGAAAGAAAAGGCACAAGAAACGGGTGAAACTATCGTCAAAAAGACGAAACGCGCCGCAGAAGATACAGCCGATGTCGTGCAAGATAAAGCCAGTAAAGCCAGTAAATCAGCGCAGCGAGCATTAGAAGATACGGCGGATGCGATTGACTAGTACAAGAAGGCAGAAGTCCGAAGGCTCCAGGGCAGAAGGCTATAAGGAACCTATGGCAGCTGCTTTTAGGCAGTTTGTTCGCTGGTTAGTTATTTCTGCCGCGCTGCACTAGAGTCGGAACTCTTGACATACATTGTCTATTGGTGTAAAGGTTTAGGGCTAATTGTTAATAGCATTGACATCCTCCCTCGCCGGAGACGAGGGATTCCCAAACCTCACGATTTGAGTTTCTGCTTCCTACCCCTGAGACTACGCGGTAGCTGAGCCTGTCGAAGCTCAGGGGTTTTTCGCAACTGCCCTTTGGACTTATATCCATCGGGTCTTATGTTCGCTCCACAGACTATCACCGCAAGCCCTGCGGCT
>NZ_JAVJUO010000178.1:0-17152 GCF_040220555.1 Coleofasciculus sp. C1-SOL-03 | reverse complement strand
GTTGATGGTGTTGAGGTAGCGTCTAAACCCGCCCCTACGTTATCTGGGGATGGTGGGTTGAATGTGGGTTTTGTGGGGTTGGTTGGGGTGGTGAGGGCGGGTTTTGTTGAGGCGTTGGCGGTTGATGGTGTTGAGGTAGCGTCTAAACCCGCCCCTACGTTATCTGGGGATGGTGGGTTGAATGTGGGTTTTGTGGGGTTGGTTGGGGTGGTGAGGGCGGGTTTTGTTGGGGCGTTGACGGTTGATGTGGTTGAGGTAGCGTCTAAACCCGCCCCTACGTTATCTGGGGATGGTGGGTTAAATGGGGGTTTTGTGGGGTTGGTTGCGGTGGTGAGGGCGGGTTTTGTTGAGGCGTTGGTGGTTGATGGTGTTGAGTTAGCGTCTAAACCCGCCCCTACAGCAGATGGGTTAGATGGGGAATCGGGATTGACATTTGGCGCGTTTTGGGTTTTGGAATTTTCCCCCAAATCGGCAACCTCTCGCCAATCATAGCCGAGTTTATTACAGAATTCGAGAAAGTTTAAGTGGTCAACTGGTTTACCGTTGAGAAAGTTCCAAACGGTGTTTTTCGATACGTCTATGGCTTCGGCTAAGTCAATCTGACGGGGGAAGCCATTGCGCCTGAGTGCTTGTTTCAGCTTGGGGATATAGTCGGGATGAACCCTTGTACCTCTGGACATGCGCGATCGCACAATCTTTTTCTCAGTATATCAATGGCAATCATCCGCCCTGGGACTAACTTGGGATTAACTTGGGACAAAGTGGTTAACCAATGGGTTGGGATTGGGATTAAACCTGGGATTCGGGGGTGTTTGATGGAAGAGTAAACCATTCAACCCGATTGTGATGAATAGGAAGCATTCTGAACTTTTACTAAAAACCTTGGAAGTGAGTACATTTGTCGTGACTCTGTACACCTATTCTGCTTTTGTAGGAATTGCGGCGGCGGGTTTAGCGATTTATTGTTTACTTCAGCAAGCGCGGGAGGAGGGGTAGTCTTGTGTTGGTTCGTAGTAGGGGAACCTTAACCTATAATCCAATTAACTGCAAGCAGGATTAAGTTCGTCATAAAAATTGTAGTAGAGGAACCTTAGCATTAGATTTTGTTGGGTTTCCTTACGTCAACCCAATCCACAATGCTTAATCTCAATCAAAGTCCCCCTTTTTAAGGGGGATTTAGGGGGATCAAAAATGCATCAACGAAGCCATAGCGACTTTTCCAATAACCTCTCAGGCGCTGTTTCATTTTCACAATAACCCACCGAGTTAGAGGGTGTAGGGTGGAACATTTTCATTCTTCATCGGGTGGGCATTGCTCACCAACCTTAAGGAGCGTGCTATTCATTTTAAGAAGGTGTGAGTATGAAACGAGGGATGAGATAAGTCGTATAGCTGCATGATAATGGATAACCTTTGCCAAACTAATATGTAATAGACATAATTATTACCCAATTGGACATGGGGTTGAGTGTGGAACAAGTGGCGGAGGCGTTGGGGTTTGAGGTGCAGGAAGTGAGAGCGATTTCTCAAAGGTCGTGTTAAGAATTGAGGAGTCGGTACTCATGTAGAGCGACGGAAAAAACGCGGAAAGTCGCATGGTGAGGTAGTGCAAGAGTTTTTGCCCGGAGGGGAACTTCAGTTTAACCGCCACCACCGCCACCACCACCGCCACCGCCACCGCCACCTCCACCGCCACCGCCACCTCCACCGCCGCCACAGCCACCGCCACCGATACCACCACTATAGGAGGAGGTAGTATAGGGGATAGTTTGTTCAACTGTGTGATGATAAGAACAGTTGTTACAATGCTGAGTCACTCGCTTTCTACCATTGGAAGAGGACGTTGGATAAACCAAGACTTGAGACCGAGTTTTGAGCGTCAGTTTTCTACAACGCGGGCATCGGCGGGCAAGAACTGTTCTGATAGGCATACTAATGAATGTAATAATGAATGCAAAGAATATAAGAATGAATGGCATGAGTAGCAAGATCCGGAGCATAGATACGAAAAACTGTTTAATTTGACTCAATTGCTGTTGTTGAATTTGAACTTGCTGCCATTGGGGTTGAGGAAGATTCAAAATCGACGAAGGAAAGATGATTAGTACTTCGAGTTCATGTCCAGGTGGCAATGCTTGACTGGCAACAAATTCAAAGGTTTTACCATCAAGACTTCGACGAGTAGCGGGAATTCCATAGGATGTGTAACCGAGGACTTGACCTGAGAGGACTTCGGGTAAGTGAACGGTAACTGTACCCGATAGAACAGGTACTTGGCGATCAGCAAAAATGGCTTTCCAGTAAACCTGGCTTTTGTCACGATTGACTTGTATCCCGCCGATGACTCGATACTTGAGTACAAAAACATGAGATTCAGGTGGGTTGAGAGGATGCTGCCAGCGAATCCAAAGTTGATTGTTTTCAATTCCTGTCGTCGGAGCTAAAGGTTGCCCATTCTCTGTAACTGTAACATCGGTAATTCCATCCACCTTGTTCAGAGGGATGTAGCGATATCGTTCGTTGGTATAATCATCGGTGAAGACATAATGCTGTGTTTCTGTTACCCAGATGTCACCATTGGGTTGAACATCCATTTCTACGTTGATGGAATCCCAGTAGAACGGAACGTCTGATGCCGTTGAATGGGTGATGGGAATCAGAATCGTCACTAAAATTGCAATTACTGCAATTGCCATGCGGCGAAGTTGTCGAGAATTAAACATCATCCGATTTGACCCTCGTAATTGGTAATTAGCAGCCTTTGCTTATCAACTCTGACGATTCAGGAGAATTTTACGCCAAAGAGACATTTTTGTTGCAAAACTTAACATACAGACAATCAGAGGAAGTTCACAATCAGCTCAAAGCTAGCAGTACCAAAGCCTTTCACCCAGCTTGCCTGTTCTCAGCGAGATTTGGCGAAAGTAGCTTTGAGCTATAGCTGAGTTAATTTGTCGTCGTCTAAACTCCAGTTAAGTCCCTCATGAGAAACGCTATAATTGTTTTTGTTTGGCTCAAATAGAATGAGTTTAATCTAAAACAGTTTGTTCGATCCACTGGATATGCTGCGCTAATAATTGAGCTAAATCATAACGTTCCAGAATCGTTTTTCGCGCTTGAACTCGCAGCGCCGCCATCCCGTTAGGATGATTCAGCACGTCTTCTACCCGTTCAGCTATATCTTGGGGCGAAAAAAAGTCGGCTAATAAACCATTTACTCCATCCTGGATAACTTCAGTTACAGGTGCGGTGTTCGACGCCACCACTAAACAGGCTGTTGATAAGGCTTCTAACATTGACCAGGATAAAACAAAGGGACGGGTTAAATAAATATGAACGGAAGAGGCTTGTAACACTTGCAGATAATCGGGATAGGGAAGTAACCCGGTAAAATGCACGCGGTTGAGATCTAGGGGAATTTTTTCCAGCATGACATCCTTATAGGTTTTGCCATCTGGAAGGGATTTCCCATAGGCGACACGATTTTCCCCGACGATAACTGCATGACAATGGGGACGTTTTTCTTGCAGTAAAGCAATGGTTTCTATCAACTGGGGAAAGCCGCGATAGGGTTCCATGCCTCGGGCGACATAGGTGACAAGTTCCTCGACGTGAGATAGGTCTAAATTTAACCGAGGGAGGACTAATTTGTGTCCCGGTTTTGGTTGAAAAAAGTTGGTGTCGATCCCATCATGGTGTACCGTAATTTTATTCCGATACTCTGGGGGGAATTGTTGCTGCTGCCAATGGGTGGGGGAGAGTCCGCGATCGCAACTGTACAAATCAATCAGAATCGGCGCATTTTTGATCCGAATCCGGGCTTCATCGTCGGCGTTGAGGGGTTCTACTGGATCGAAGTCCGCGTCTGAACCGTGGGCGTGATAAAACCACTCGAAATAGCATAATAGTTTCGCCTTGGGGAAACTGTCTTTGATAAAGAACGTCGGACCCCAACCGGAATGACCGTAAACCACATCGGGGATAAATCTTTGGGCTTTTAGTTGTTCACACAGGCGATAAACCGCTTGCCCTTGTAGTACCGCATTTTCCAAGGGGCGGACGTAGTGATGGGTTTCTGGACGGGCTTGGCGAGACGGTGCATAGATAGCTTTGGCAACACCGGGTAATTGACCTTCTTTGCGGGTTGTGCCAAAGACAACCTGGTGACGCGGGTCTTGCGCCAAGGTAACAGCGAGGTGGCGGAATTGGGCGGGAAAGTTGGAATGCAAAAATAAGATTCGCATTAGGTGATGGTTCGTAGTCTGGGATACAGTTTTTCTCTGGTGGACTTTTTCCTCGATAACTGGGGGATCTCGTGATCCATTATCACAGATCGGGGATTCGTTCAGAGTCTAGTCTGTCGCGGATAACTATATCTCAAGGTATACCCCATCAGTAAACTGAGTATTTATGCTTAGTATTTCGGGAGCCGATGCTGTAACCTAGTGTACTACATTTTGAAGTGCAGAATCCGGGCTCTACAATCCCCCGCTACGCCTCATCACAGAACTTATTCAGCAGCCCCTATTAAAAAACTGCATAAGTCCCTTTGAGTCAGAGATAGAGTCAATTGGGAACAAACAGTCTCGAGTCTTCAAATTTCCCAACCCAAGGTTCCTAAAAATACCCGGTTACTCAACCCGGTACGATTTTAGGCTGGAATGATTACAGCGTTTTCCGACTCGATGTAATCCGCCTACATAAGATTAAACAAAGGCTATTTCGTGTTTACTGGACTACACCGTGTTAAGAATTGCTGTAGATTTCATCTCTCCAAGATAACTACATCTAAACACCAGAAAAGCCAATTCTATTGCAGGTTAAGACGATGCAAGCTAACAACTTACGTCCAGAACTTAATGTCGCATCATTCAATCTAAACAGTCTTGTTGAAGGCATAGATTATCTATCGGATCAAGTTGTTGTTAAGTTCAAGTCAGGGATTGAGTCAAGTCATATTCAAACCTTACAAGGAAATATGCAAGCTTCGGTACTCGAATCAACGAATATGTTAGGGACGCAGCTTTGGCAACTTGATGGGTTAAGTGTCGCCCAAGCGATTTCCACTTACAGTAATCATCCCCTGATTGAATATATTGAACCCAACTATACGATTAGTCTGAATACTACCATTCCCAATGATTCAGAGTTTAACCAACTTTGGGGATTAAATAATACCGGACAAACGGGTGGTACTGTAGACGCCGATATTGACGCTCCAGAAGCCTGGGATAGTGCAACGGGCAATAATATAGTCGTTGGCGTCATTGATACTGGGGTGGATTATACTCACCCAGAACTGATTAACAATATGTGGACAAATCCGGGCGAAATTCCCGACGATGGGATTGATAATGATGGCAATGGTTACATTGATGATTACTATGGCTGGGACTTTGCCAATAATGATAGTGATCCCTGGGATGATGAAGGACATGGAACTCATGTCGCTGGCACAATTGCTGCTGAAGGGAATAATAATAGTGGCGTAATTGGGGTGGCTCCCGATGCTCAAATTATGGCACTTAAATGGATAGATGCCAACGGTGGCGGAGATACATTCGATGCGATTCAGGCAGTAGAATATGCCACAATGATGGGCGTTGACCTGACAAACAATAGTTGGCATATTCCGTCCTACTCTCAAGGATTATACGACGCGATCGCGGCAGCCGGTCAAGCGGGACAGTTATTTATTTCATCGGCGGGTAACGGTGGCTTTGATGGGATTGGCGATAATAACGATATCACTCCCCATTACCCCTCTAACTATGACCTCGATAACATTATCTCCGTCGCGGCTACGGATCATAATGATGATTTGGCATCCTTCTCCAATTATGGCGTTACCTCTGTTGATTTAGGCGCACCTGGAGTAGATATTTACAGCACGATTCCTGGGGGAGGTTATGCTAGTTATAATGGAACGTCTATGGCAACACCTCACGTCTCTGGGGTGGCGGCTTTAATTTGGTCACAAAATCCCGAATTAAGTGCTTCGGAGGTTAAAGATCAGATTTTAAGCACTGTTGATCCGATTTCATCATTGCAGGGAAATACGGTAACGGGTGGACGATTAAATGCCAATAATGCCCTGGATAATCCACCCCCATCTCCTTCAGGAGAAATTCATGGAAGTAAATGGAATGATATTGATGGCGATGGAATTTGGGATGCGAATGAGCCAGGTTTAAGTGGTTGGACGATTTACTTAGATCAGAATCAGAACAGTCAATTGGATGCGGGTGAAGTTTCAACAATTACAGATATTAACGGGAATTATTCGTTCACCGAATTAACGGCTGATACTTACACGGTAGCTGAGGTATTACTACCCGGTTGGCAACAAACCGTTCCGGGTTCAGAACCATCTTTTAAATTGGTAGCGGGTACAGGAAGTGGTGGAACCAATGAATACAGCTTAGTTGAATTACAAACTGATCCGGTGGCGGAAATTCTTATCGGTTCTGCCAGTTATAATCCGGGTTTAGACGTTGATCCAACTACTGGACTACTTTATGGTGCTAGTTCTTCCTTGCGGATTATTGATCCAACGGACGGTTCTTACACTACTATTGGCACAATTCATAGTACTGCCGAAAGTTCCATTTTGATGAAAAGCCTTGCTTTTTCTCCCAACGGAACCTTGTATGGAATCTCGAATAGCACAGATATACTTTACACCATCGATCCAGTTAATGCCTTTGCCACTCAAATCGGCACAGTTCCCCAATACACTCGGGGGATTGACTTTGCTCCCGATGGTACACTTTACGGTGCATGGAATAACCTGGTTGAAATTGATCCAGCAACAGGAAATATTCTGTCAACTGTCGGTTCGTTAGGAACAACCGTTGTCGATATTGATTTTGCCCCAGATGGTCTTATCTATGGCGTCTACTATAACAACAGCAATCTTTATCAAATTAACCCATCCGACGCTTCAACAACTCAGATTGGTACTTATGATTCCTCAACTTGGGGTGTCGCTTCTATACCATCTACCAGTAACCTTGTCCCCGGAACTCACACGGTTGATCTAAGTTCTGGAGAAATTGTCACCAATATTACCTTTGGCAACCAACAAATCGAGGATTTATCGCCCCAACTTAACCTCAGTTTTGAAACCGGAGACTTTACTGATTGGAATAGTATTGGAGATGCAACAATCCAAACCGATACTATTGGCAGTACACCAACTGATGGCACATTCCAAGCCTTGATCACCAATAGTCAAGGTTCCGTTAGCGATAGTAATCTGGAAACATTCCTAGGATTAAATACGGGTGACTTAGACAATCTGGGTAATGGAGATGCCATAGAAGGTTCTGCCTTGCAACTCACCCCGATTACCGTTAAAGCGGGAGATATTTTAAGCTTTGACTGGAACTTTATCACCAATGAGCAAACGCCCAGCAACTATAACGATTTTGGCTTTGTTTCTATCAGTTCCACCCTATTATCAGAACTGGCAGATACCAACCAGCAATTTAATCGGTTTACGGGTTCCTTTGGCAAACAAACGGATTATGGCACATTCGATTATCAATTCACCCAAGATGGAACCTATAACATTGGCTTAGGATTAGTCGATGCGGATGATTCTAGTGTTGATTCGGGACTTCTGTTCGATCATGTCCAAATCACTCCTGATCCTTTCTTCAACTTTGGCTTTGAAAACGGTGATTTTACCAACTGGACAACGATTGGTAACACAACTATTGAAACGGATTCAATTGGGAGTAATCCCACAGACGGCGATTACCAAGCCTTCATTACGAATAGCGTCGGTTCGGTGAGTGATGCTGAGATGGAAACCTTCTTTGGTTTAACGGCTGGCGGATTAGATAATCTGGGTAATGGTGATGTTATCGAAGGTTCTGGCTTACAGTTTCAACCGATTAAAGTTCAGGCGGGAGATAGTATTAGCTTTGACTGGAATTTCATCACCAATGAAGAAAATCAAAGTAGTTTCAGTGATTTTGGCTTCGTTTCCATTACATCGGGTGTCTTATCCGAACTAGCGGATACGAGTAGTGACTTTAATCGTTTCACAGGTTCCTTTGGTTCTCAAACGGGCTATGGCACATTTACCCATCAGTTTACTGAATCGGGTATCTTTACCATTGGCGTAGGTTTAATGGATGCGGGGGATAGTTATGTGGATTCAGGATTACTCATTGATAACTTCTCCTTCACACCGAATAGTGGTACAACTCTAGGATTATCGATTCCCAGTGAAACCGTTGAAGCGGTGACACCAGAGTATACGATTCAAGGAACGCCAGACACCGACAAATTAGTCAGTTCTAATCAACAGGATGAATTCATCTTCGCGGATGCTGGCAATGATACCGTTATTGGCAGTTTGGGTGATGATGTCATTTATGGTGCAGCGGGTGATGATATCCTACGGGGTGACTGGAATAAGGGTTGCTTAAATTGTGCGATCGCGGGTGATGATATTCTCTATGGTGGCGCAGGAAATGACAAGCTATATGGCAAAGGCGGGAATGACCAACTTTTCGGCGAAGAGGGTAACGACAAAATCTGGGGTAATGAGGGTGATAATTTACTTTGGGGTGGTTTTGGGAATGATCAATTAATTGGGGATCAAGGTAACGATACCTTTGTCTTAGCGGTTGGTGAAGGAATAGACAAAATTCGAGATTTCCACATCGATGAAGATATCTTAGGATTATCCGGTGAACTCACATTGGGACAGTTGTCAATTACCCAACAGGGTAAGAACACTTGGATTGATTTGAATGATGAAACCTTAGGTATTTTGACTGGTGTAAATGCGAGTACGTTAACGGCTGATGCTTTTGCCCTTGCCTAAGTGATACTTTTGAATTAAGGCGGGTTTCATTGAGCAATTATCAGTAATAAATCCTTAGCTATCCACAGACAGATTCCCGACTTCTCCAAGAAGTTGGGGATCTTGCTTAGTATAGCATTACGGGCATACGTTAGGACATTACCCTGTTGCCTATTGCCTATTCCCTATTGCCTTTTCACCTAATTTTATTTTCCTAACCTCAATGCGTAGTGCTATAAGCTGTTCGGCATTTAAACCTTAATGTCAATAATGGCGAAAGGATGGTAGTGCGAGCATCTTGCTCGCTACTAATACCCAATTTAAATGCATGACAGCTTAAGCCAAATCTAACCGCTTTTTGCTACGAGCAAGCTGACTCAAGCGCATCTTCGCCGCGTAAACATACCCTTGCACTTCCGCCAGCATAATCGCCCCTTCCGCTAACTTGCCTTTGGCATCAACGATATATACAGTCTCCAGAGTCTTTCCATCCCTGATTCCGGAGTCCCCCCCCTTCGACTTGCATTCATAAATGAGATGGAAGGAAGAAAGGTTGGTAATTGAGAGTTGAATAACGTGGCGCTGGTCACTTTAACAAGCGTGATTTTTGGACTCGCGACCTTGTTCGTTAAGGTGTGTGTAGAACCTTGCAAAACGTTGAGGAATTTCGCGAAATTTTAAGAATGATTGCAATAAACCACCGTAAACTTGTTTTACTTAAAAGCTAAATACCAGTCAGGAAGAGGGTTTTGGCGATTTTGTCGCCCTGACCATCCGCGTTAATACCTACTCACGAAACGCTAAAAGTCTGAGACAATCAGAAACGACTTGAAACTATAGACTCATCGATAACACTGCCCATTCGTCCTCAATCGGGCTTTGTGCAACCAATACAAGGGAGAAACTCGTATGAAATTAGCTTACTGGATGTATGCAGGTCCGGCTCACATTGGCACTCTCCGCGTTGCCAGTTCGTTTAAGAATGTCCACGCGATCATGCATGCACCACTGGGCGATGATTATTTTAACGTGATGCGATCGATGCTGGAACGGGAACGAGACTACACCCCAGTCACCGCCAGCATCGTTGACCGACACGTTTTAGCACGGGGTTCTCAGGAAAAAGTGGTGGACAATATCGTCCGCAAGGATAAGGAAGTCACCCCGGATCTAATTGTATTGACCCCTACCTGCACCTCCAGCATTCTCCAAGAAGATTTGGCTAACTTCGTGGAACGCGCCGAACTTGAAGCCAACAGCGACGTAATGCTGGCAGATGTGAACCACTATCGGGTGAATGAACTACAAGCCGCCGATCGCACTCTGGAACAAATTGTCCAGTTTTACCTGAAGAAGGCGCACAAGAAAGGGGAATTACCCGAAGGGAAGACAGAAAAGCCTTCAGTGAACATCATTGGCATTTCCACCCTCGGCTTCCACAACCAGCACGACTGCACCGAATTGAAGCGGTTAATGGCTGACTTAGGAATTGAAGTCAACGAGGTGATCCCAGAAGGTGCATCGGTTCACAATCTGAAGAATTTGCCTCGTGCTTGGTTTAATTTAGTGCCTTATCGGGAAATCGGCACAATGGCGGCGCGTTATCTAGAAGCCGAGTTCGATATGCCTTATGTGGATATCACACCGATGGGAGTCGTGGAAACGGCGCGGTGTATCCGTAAGATGCAGCAGGTACTCAATCAGCAAGGCGCTGATGTGGATTACGAGGAGTTTATTGATAATCAGACGCTGTATGTGTCCCAAGCCGCTTGGTTCTCCCGTTCCATTGACTGTCAGAATTTGACCGGGAAGAAAGCCGTTGTTTTTGGCGACAATACCCACGCCGCCGCGATGACCAAGATTTTGGCACGGGAGATGGGGATTCATGTCGTGCTAGCGGGAACCTACTGCAAATACGACGCGGACTGGTTCAAGGAACAGGTGAGCGAGTACTGTGACGAGATCCTCATTAGTGATGATAACGGCAAAATTGGCGATGCGATCGCCCGGATTGAACCCTCGGCTATTTTTGGCACGCAGATGGAACGCCATGTGGGTAAGCGGTTAGATATCCCCTGTGGTGTGATTGCGGCACCGATTCATATTCAAAATTTCCCGATTGGGTATAAACCATTCATGGGTTACGAAGGCACGAATCAGATTGCGGATTTGGTCTATAATTCCTTCACCTTGGGAATGGAAGATCACCTGTTGGAAATCTTCGGCGGTCATGATACCAAGGAAGTGATTACCAAAGGAATTTCCGCTGAGTCTGACTTGAATTGGAATAAAGAAGCGCAAGCGGAATTGAATAAGGTTCCTGGTTTTGTGCGCGGTAAAGTGAAGCGAAATACCGAGAAGTTTGCCCGGGAGCGAGGGTTTACGGAAATTTCCCTTGAGGTGATGTACGCCGCTAAGGAATCTGTCGGCGCTTAGAGAAAAGACTTCGCGATCGCACGCCTTGTAGTCAGAAGCATCAAACAGCCTTGGGTTCAAACCCAAGGCTAAAAGCGAAAGTCAGCTAAAGCTGACTGAACAAAAGTTTTAGTCCGTTGGGTCAAAGATAATGGTCAATCGCGCAGTCGGAATGAGTTGTCGCAGAATTCGCACATGACCATCCGCATCATCGACCCATAACGACTCGTTGGAAATTTGGCAGCAGATTAACCACCTTAAATGCGGCAAGGGGGCGGACGCTATAACCGAGGGGGTTATATCGAGCGCCGTGAGTACCCCCAATGGTTTAGCGTCTGGGGAATTGCCGCCAGATAGCAAATTGAGCGACAGCGAATCCTTATTTTTAGGATGTGTATTCATAGCCGTCAGCTCTGTGAATTGTCTTCAAATATTTCGGATGCACGTCAAAACTTTTCCCTCCTGTTGTTAATTTAAAGCTCGGCTTGAATCGAATGGCAATTCGACCTGTGTAAACTCCTGCGTACTTTCCCGTTTTGACATCGGCTTTTACCAAGTCCCCAGTCTGGAATCCCATGAAGAACTTCTGAGCTGGCGCATGGCGAATGGGAAAGCCAAATTTGTTTGTACCGCAACGCTGCCTTCTTCCATGCCCCTTAGCTTTGATGTTTAGTGGTTTGATTCCGTTCATCAGAAGCTTTTCAGGAGTTGAAGCGCCGACACAAGCTGCGTCAGCCCAATGAGTTTTTTCAATTCCTCTGGTCTTACGGTTAAACTTTGTTCGCCCCCCAGAACCAACCTCTACAGGTAAACCAGTCGATTGAAGCCTCCGATATAACTCCCATCGGGTAGCGTTAACAACAGCAGCATCCTTGAGGGGTGTTTTGGCTTGAGCCAGGACTCGCGCTTTGACTTCTGGCTTTTTCTTAAGGAATTCCTCAATGGGCTTATTCCCTTTAGCTTGGTTACAAGAATGACAGCTAAGGCAAAGATTACTGACTCGGTTTGAACCACCCTTGCTTTTGGCAAGAATGTGTTCTATCTCGAATGGGACATTTTCAACGCCGCAATAAGCGCATTTTCTACCCCATTTTATCAAGAGATACTCTTTAACCTCGAAGCCAAACAGTTCACCTCTCTGGTACTCTATCCCGCTAATCTCTGGGTTTTGCATCTGCTGTAAGTCGAACCGGACTAATTCTTGAGAAATGGCGGTGACTGGACAGAGCTTCCTGATTCGTCTTACCCAAGTCTCAATGTTGGAAATTCGACTCTCTAGAGAGGGAGGTAACCAACCCTGCTTACGAGTCCGATTCAAGAAGCGAGGCTTGCGGTAACGGGTTTTACGGTTACGTCGCCCTCTTCTTAATGCTCTACGAGCCTCAAGGAAGTCTTTTATCTGTTGCCCTCGGTGCGAGACTTTAAGAGCGTTTGTGACACGTCCTGTCTCTTCTTGAACAACCGCAAATCCCGTAACCTTGCTGCCAGGGTCAATCTTGATTCGGTGTGGATGCGTGACTGATTTATCAATAGTTCTGTCTGGCAAAACAATGGTGAACACATAGCGCTTGAATACCTTAGCCCTCCCTTTCTTTAGTAACTCTCTTGCCCGTGCTGGATGACAGGGGTCAAGAGGTTGTAGGTTTTTATCTAGAACAAAAACGCGCATTACTGCACCTCTCATTACTGGTTAAGTTTGCCTCGACGGTGTTAAGACTCGGTACTTTCTGGATAACACTGGCTTTTCCGAATAACCTGTTTAATTACCCAGTTGTAGAGCAAGGAACTGGCACGCATTCCTTGGTACGAACGTTAACCCTTAGTCTTAACGGCTGCTAGACTGAGCGAAGTCAAGTCTAGCCGTCTGGTCAACAGGCTAAATTCTCAGCCCACACCATACCCTAAGGGTTGGTGTGCGGTAGTTGACAATCCAAGGCTTGAGACGGTCTTGATATTGCATAATAACTAATTCTTGATTAGAAGGATGGCTATCTCATTGGCTTTTTTTTGCCTATATCAGTAGCCCGTAATGTCTGCCACCGCGATAGATAGATGCGATAGACAAAGCTTGAACTCTCGCTAGTAGGCAGGCAGTTCAGGTACGGCGGGACTCTATGGTGCCCGTTAGCCTCCAAATTCAAAACGTCAAAGTTTTGGATAACCATAATAAAGTTATCTCCTATGTTGGTAGTGAGCAAACGTATTCACGTTACAATTCCCGACTATATTTATGAAACTTTAGAGCAATGGGCAGACAACCAAGGCAGACCCAGAGCAAGTTTGGCTGCCTTTTTGATTGAGGTAGCTGTACTAGAAGCTCAAAAAACCGGACAGATACCACCCAAGCGAGAAAAACCAGATAAAGGCAGATAATGATGATTTATGTCAATTCAGCGCGAATGGATAACTACCAATCGCATCCCTTGGTTTTTGGGTCGAGTGTGGTGCTGTGTGAGTTTGGGACTGATTATCGCTTGTCAAGCAGAACCTCCCTCTGGGGTGAATTCTCCAGGAACGTCTGCTAAATCTGTCGTTTCCTCTAGTTCTACCGAACCAGGCACTGAGACTAACTCATCGTCAAGGGATAGCCAAACTACTTATAAAAACGAGTCTTTGGGTATTCGCTTCGAGTATCCAGAGGGGTTTGTTGTTGATGATACGAATAAACAGTCCGATACTGAGTCTCAAGTGTGGCGGGGAACCGTAGAGGTATGGACGCAGGCTGACTATGAGGCGATGCAGACGAATGATTTTGAGGGTACAGAATTGCCAGCCAACGTTAGTCTTTGGGTTTATCGTAATCGCGATCGCCTCTGGTTACAAGACTGGGTAGAAAGCCGTTCTGACTATTTTGTATCCCCCCAGAACTATAAACAGCAACAGGTAGCCAATCAAGACGCGATCGCATTCCAGTCTACAGGGTTGTACGAGGTTGAGACTATTGTGCTTCCCAGTGGCGATGGTCAAGATATGATTGTGATTAGTCTGGCTAAAGGAACTGGCAATGAGGCGGCGTATCGACAGGCGTTTGAGCGAATTCGAGGAACGTTGCAACTCTTGCGGTAGTAGGATTATATCTGTGGGTTCGATGTATGTCCAACTTGTAGGTTGAACCCTTGGAACGAAACCCAACAAGCGCGGGTTAGCGTGAACATTATGTTAAAGACAAAATAGTTGCTACAGAAAAGATGATGACTCAGCAGATTGTGATTAACGTGCCAGAATCAGTATTGCAGGCTGAAAACACTGATGCAGATGCATTTGCTTGTGAACTGTGCCTCTTAGCAGCGGTTAAATTATATGAATTGGGTCGCTTTTCATCGAGTCGAGCAGCAGAATTGGCTGGAATGTCGCGGGTTGAGTTTCTGATGAATCTGGGACGCTACCAGGTTTTTCCGTTGGAGGCGGAACTACAAGACTTGGAGAGCGAGCGTGCCTGAAGCGATTAGCAATACTTCACCATTGCTGTATTTATATCGAATTAAGCGGGTTTCACTACTATCTTTTCGGTTGCACCCATAAGTAACTAAACCCGCCCCGACGCAGGTTTCTATGCTTCAGGTGAAAAGTCAGGTTCGAGTCCGTGCGATCGCACTTTCTATAATTAGAGTTAGCTCCTCTAATGTTTGTACTATGTCCGTAACAGAATTACTACCAACACTGCAAAAACTATCTCGTGCTGATAAGTTTCGGCTTATGCAATTCTTAGTTGCACAGCTAGCTCAAGAAGAAACTGATGGGTTACAGTCTAATCAGACTTATCCCGTTTGGTCACCTTATGATGCGTTTGAGGCGGCGGATACCATGCTCAAAGCATTAGAAGCCGAGAAGAGTAATGACTATGCAGAATGCTGAACAATTTCTCTGCTTTTTGTTATTCTAATTATGATACTTGCAGGAACAGCTTGTTTTTTTACACTTACTTATAGTTTTAAAAAGCATAAATATGGCTTGCCGAATTAATCGATAAGCTATAGTATGAATGGATTTTCACCTCCGCGATTGCCTTCGGCACTAGCAAAGCCAATCGCCAAATCTTCCCCCAATAGGGGGTTGAAACTGTTCCCTGTTCCCTTCCCTCACCATAAAACTCCCTGTAGCAGACCCTAAATTATGAATGAATATACTTTGAGAAAATTAATGGCAGAGCTGGTCTATGAAAAAGATATTCGGCTGCCTCCAGATAATTTTCGTAGAGGGCAATTCAAAGTCGGTTGGAAAAATGCGACAGTAAGAGGGAAAATCTATACAGCCCATACACTTAAAAAACTAACCTGGCATAATCTTGGCTATCGTTTAGGAAATAAAATTGGCGATAAGCCACCTGATGAAATTGACAGAATATTTGATTTGATCCTCAATATCGAATTCTGAATCTAGCAGGTGAGCGAAGTGATAACACTTGATTCGCTCAAGTTATAGTACTGTTTCTGGCTGAATCACCTCCAGTAGATACCTCAAAAAGACTTTGATATGACCATTATCTTGGTGTACTGGACTGACACAGCTAAAATTGTGGAATAGATTTTATCATTGAATCGGGCGCACGCCATGCGCCCCTACAGTTTCCGGGCGTAATTCTAATTCATCAAATAAGGTGTGCCACGCCAGTAGTGGACTGATACAGCTAAAATTGTGGGATAGATTTGGCGGTGAAATCGGGCGCACGCCATGCGCCCCTACAATTCTAATCCACCAATTAAGGTGTGCCACGCCGCCATCGTGCGTTAGCGCTAGCGTAACGCACCACCTTACTCATTCACCCCTAATTGACTCAAACGCTTGATAATTTTCAAAACGCTGTAGAGTTCATTTCCTCGATTGTCAATCACAAACTCATCTGATAACGCATACTTCGGCGTTGCTTCTCGCACTAACTTGACAAACCTAAAATTGACGCCATTGGTAATCATACCAAACGTGGGTGTTTCTGGGTTGGGGTCAGCTAGCATATAAGTCAGAATTTGGGCTAACCCTTCTTCGATAGAGAAAGCTGTTTGCTTGGATTCGATAACCGTAACCCAGAAATTTTGTCTGAGAACCAGGATGTCAATTCTACCTTCGATAATAACACTCTCATCTTCTGCCCGAATCTCCAGGGATTTTTCCGCTTTGATGTGAAAGGGAAATAGATATAAACCCGCAATAAATAAAAGCGGACTGACAATTGTTAATTTAACAACATTCTCTAACAATGGCGGATATTCGACTAAATTAAAATATCCCTCCTGCACCCGGTCGAGTGCTTGTTTCTCTATATCCGTTAATTCAGGGAGATTGGTTTGCCATTCCCCAAAAAACTGGTCATCCCGGATGCGCTGAAGACCAAAGTTGTCAATTAGGTAGCGTAAATCTATTCTTTGGGCTTTTAGAGTTTCAACCATAAGACTTCATTTGTGATCACGTTGAGTAATAGCCGATAGCTGTTATAAGACATCCTATTGTAGGGGCGACCCGCCGTACAAAATCAACATAACCCACCTATTAATTTTATCGGGGGGAACCCTGCATGGAGTACATTGAGACCAGGGCGAGTCGAGACAACTTAATCTTCACACCGCTATATTTGAACAGCGACTTGCCCCTACAATCTTTGCCATCCCTATTATCTCTATGACGAATTCAAAACCTGTAAAATCTATTTCACCATCGTAGGGGCGCACAGACGTGCGCCCGGAAAACCTGCCAAATTTATTTTCAGCTATGGTTAATCTGGGCGAGTTTTGTTGTTCCGTTATCGGTGAGGAGGGCGGGTTTTGTTGTTTCGTTATCGGTGGGGAGGGCGGGTTTTGTTGTTCCGTTAATGGTGAGGAGGGCGGGTTTTGTTGTTCCGTTAATGGTGAGGAGGGCGGGTTTTGTTGTTCCGTTAATGGTGAGGAGGGCGGGTTTTGTTGTTCCGTTAATGGTGAGGAGGGC
>NZ_JAVJUO010000177.1:0-64124 GCF_040220555.1 Coleofasciculus sp. C1-SOL-03 | reverse complement strand
TCGGTGCAACCTGCAAGACCGTCACACAAAGTCGAGTAGCTGCTTGTTGGGGGTTAAACTAGACATTGCCTGATTATATCACAGAAAATGTCCAGTTATGTCACTAATTGTCTAGATATTTACGGACTGTTAGTTAACCCCAATCCCCAGAATGTCTAATCAACCTAAAATCCATCGTCGTAGTATTCCCGTCCGCGATCGCGCGATCGAACAGCTTCCGGGATTGAGTGAGCCAGATTGCGCTAAACTTCAGCAACAGGGAATTACCACAATAGGTCAACTCCTGAAACGAGCGAATAGTCGCCAATCGCAACAGGTTCTCGCTAATCAACTGCAAATCAAGGCACAATATGTACATAAATGGGTGGCACTGGCAGATTTAGCTCGCGTACCCAGTATTGGCTGCGAATACTGCGGATTATTGCTGCACGCGGGCATTATTTCGGTCAAGCAGCTTGCTCAAACACCGACTCACAAGTTACACCAGCAACTTTTGCGGCTCCAAGTGGCAACGATGCAACGGCGTGATCTGAGTCCGACTGTTGATCAAGTCGCCGCTTGGATTCAACAAGCACGGATGTTGGTTAAGGAATGATATCGTGTCCGGTGGAATACTTACACTATCGGTGGAGACAAGGCAGAGGGCAGAAGGCAGAAGGCAGAGGGTAGAAGGGAAGGAGGAAGGTTGCAAGGTACAAGGGAATAATGACTGTTTGGACGGACATGATATAACCAGTTAACAAGCTCCCTAAAAGCAGCTACATTATGTTCCTCATAGTCTTCTACCCTGGAGCCTTCGGACTTCTGCCTTCTTGTACTAGCCATCTTGCACAGCCGTTGAGGTATCAGGTATCAGCTTGAGGCGGCAGATAATAACTGGCAATAATTGCCACCATCAACCACCATACTGTACTCACTTGGGGACGATACCAAACCGTGTCCACTAAACCATGAGACAACATTCCTGCCATAGTTGCGATCGCGGCGATTAACCAAAAGCCTTGAGGATTACGCCGGATGCGGAGTCGGTTGATCTGTTGTATGCCACGATTCACTGTAACCACGAGTAGCCAGAGAAAGCAAAGCAAGCCAATTAAACCGGTTTCAACTGCCACTTCCAAAAAGATAGAATAGGCACTCAATGCCGTATATTTAGGACGTTGGTACAGGGGATAGATCTTATTAAAAGCATCATTTCCCGGACCAATACCAATAATCGGGCGATCGCGAATCATATCCATCACCGCCGCCCATACATTGATCCGGAAATTATTACTACTATCTTCCCGCCCTGCAAAAATACTCGCCACTCGCACTCGCACCGGTTCAACAAATAGCACCGCCAGGATAATCACCGCCGCACAAGTTCCCAGCATCGTCGGCATTGCCCAAGGACGCCATTTTTCCGGTAATTGAACACTATACCAATACACGACCAGAACCGAGAAGACAAACAAACAAGCGACAAAACCAATCCAGCCGCCGCGACTAAACGTGAGAACCAGACAAGCAGAATTGACCACAAACATGGTTACCGCCAAGGCTTTCGGAAGCCATCTCGCCCAAGTAAACACCCCGGCTAAACTCAACGCCACAGCCGGAATCAAATAACCCGCTAATAGATTCGGATTGCCCAAATAACTATAAACCCGCGTCAAATCCGCCGCCGCCGAATTGGGATCAGTCCACGTTGCCAACGCTTCTGCACCAAAATACCACTGTCGCATCCCGTAAACGCTAACAATTAACGAAATATGCAGGAAAACGCCGATTACCCAAGAACGCAGACGGGTTGATCGGAGTACCCGTGCCATTAGCGCAAAGAATAATAAGTATAGTGTTAGTTTCACCAACCCCTGACGGGCTGCCACTTTCACCGGAGACATGGCTGTGGCAACGGTGGCAATAGACCAATACAGTAACACCAACAGATGAATCGGTGTCACCTGGGGGCGTTCTCTCTCATCCGAGAGTGTCAGCAGTAGCCAAAACCCAGCACAAGCAATTAACAACACCCCAATCAGTGCAGTAGAGACAAAGGGCGCAACAGCAAAAACAATCGCGACTAATAACGCGCCCAAGGGTTCCGCCCACTGAAGCAGCCAACTCCCCCGACGCCAAGCTTGCAGCAATCCCACGACGCGATATAAATAGCTAGCGCCGCGCCACTGATAGAAACGTAAATTTGATAGAGTAACCTGTTGCCAAGCTGAATTCATAGACTGGTGATTAGTTGATTGTTTACGATTTAGCACGCGATCGCACTTCCCAGGGATGTGGGGTTAAAACCTTGAGAGATACGTTACTCAATCAGCTTACTCCACCGGAAGGGAATCGACCTCAGGATAAGTCTGGGCAAGAATCGGTCAACTTAAGCTAAAAACCAATACTGGCAGGTTAAACTCATCGGTCGTGAAGATTTGGGCAATAACCCAATACACTAGAACTATCCCGCCACCCCCCAACCTTGTGCTAACGGCTCAACAGGTGCTATACGGCAATGTCATCTAACCATTTAGACCACTACTACAGAATACTGGGACTCGAACCCGGTGCCTCTCTAGAAGACGTGAACCAAGCCTACAAAGACTTGGCATTTATTTGGCATCCAGATCGCGTCCCCGAGGACAATCAGCGCTTGCGCCAGAAAGCCGAAGCCAAACTCAAGGAAATTAACCAAGCGCGAGACAAACTGCGATCGCACAACCCCAAAACGCCCAAACCCTCATCCCCACCGCCGCGCCAATCGGCAGCTAATACCTATTATTACCGGGCTAAATCGCCCCGACGAGAACCGACTCAATCGCGGCGTTACTATCAACCCCGAGAACCGAAACAATCCCCCTCCTCATCTAGGAGTTACCATCAACCCAGAGAACCCAAGCAACCCCCCTCCTCATCCAGGAATTACTACCCACCCAGAAGGCGATCTCGTTCTGGGCGATCGCATCCCGATCTCAGTGGTAGTAATTTTCAGGGGGTTGATCTGAAAGAAAAAGACTTATCTGGACGCAATCTAAGTCATGCCAATCTCAGTCAAGCTAACCTGACCGATGCATTTTTACATAATGTGAATCTCACCGGTGCGAATTTAGAGGGAGCCAATCTGTTTCGTGCTAACTTATTTCAAGCCTGTTTAGTTCAGGCAAATTTACGGGATACTAATTTAATTGGTGCGGATTTGAGTGGTGCGGATTTGAGTGGGGCGGATTTGCGAGGCGCTAAGGTAGGGACAGCCGACCGAGTGTTGGTTAAATTAACGGGAGCTATTTTATCAGGGGCGATTTTACCCGATGGTAGAATTCATGAGTGATTTTTGTCATTTGTCATTCGTCATTCGTCATTCCAGATAGGTTAACCTGTATGCTAGAAGACCGTTCCCCGTACCCACACCTTGAACAGTTAACAATCCTCAAAATAGGGGCGCGAAGGTTTCTTTGCCATTAATTTGAATGGGCGAATGTACGACTGTACGACTGTACGACTGTATGACTGTATGACTTCTGCAAACCAGGGTTTACTATGACTAAAGTATCATCACCAACCGCTAGAGGCGCTAACCGACGTGGGGAGACCGATTGGCGACTTTTCCGGAGATTAATTCCTTATGCACTTAGGAAAAAACGCCTACTGATCACAGCGATTATTTTACTCGTTCCCGTATCCATTCTGGGCGCGATTCAACCCTTAATTATTGGGCAAGCGGTTTCCTTGATCCGTCAAGAAGAAACCTGGTGGTTTCTGGATAATCGTTCTTTATCCGAAGGCATTAATATTCTGGCGACTCTGTTATTACTGAGTATCATTATCCGATTATCCTGTAGCGTTTTCCAGAAATTCCTGGAAGAAAACTTAGGTCAGCAAATTACCGCCGGAATTCGCAATGATTTATTTGACCATATTACCTCCCTAGCGGTGCGATTTTTTGACCGAACCCCGGTCGGAAAACTGATTACCCGGATCACCAGCGATGTGGAAGCATTAGGATTAGTCTTTTCCAGTGGTGCCATAGGCATTCTCAATGATATTTTCTCTATGCTGGTTATTGCCGTTTTTATGTTTTCCCTGCAATGGCAACTGGCGATAATTTTGATCTTAATGCTATTTCCAGTTATGGGGTTAATTGTCTACTTCCAGCAGCAATATCGCAAAGCCAATTATAAAGCGAGGGAAGAACTATCCACCCTCAACTCAATGCTGCAAGAAAATATCGCTGGGATTAATATTGTGCAGCTATTTCGCCGGGAACAAGTGAATACTGAGATGTTTCGGGCGGTGAACCAGCGCTATGTCGCAGAAGTCGATAAAACCATCTTTCACGATTCCGCTGTATCCGCCACATTAGAGTGGATTTCTTTGGTGGCGATCGCGGCAGTATTATGGTTAGGAGGCTGGTTAATTCTGCAAGATAATCTCAGTTTTGGGGTCTTATCTGCCTTTATTCTTTACGCCCAGCGTTTGTTTAATCCCTTGCGGCAGTTTGCTGACAAGTTTACCATGTTCCAAGCTGGATTCACGGCACTTGAACGGGTGAGTGATATTATGCATGAACCGATTGAAATTCGTGATCCAGAGTTATCCCAGGCGGCGTTAGTTTCAGAACAATCGAGAACCAATGGTAAGGGACACATAACACCCCATAGAGGTGAAATCCGCTTTGAACATGTCTGGTTTGCCTATAAAGATGATGACTATGTTCTCAAGGACTTAGATTTTACCATTCGCCCTGGAGAAAAAGTGGCGTTAGTGGGTCCCACGGGTGCGGGAAAGAGTTCGATTATTCGCTTATTGTGTCGCCTCTATGAAGCGACAAAGGGACGTATTTTAGTGGATGGGATTGATATTCGCGATTTGCCCCAAGCTGAATTACGGCGTCAGATGGCGGTTATTCTGCAAGAGGGGTTCTTGTTTGCTGGGGATGTTAAAAGTAATATTACCTTGGGCGAAGACTACTCGATTGAACAAGTGAAAGCAGCGGCGGAATCCACAAATGTGGCACAATTTATCGAACAACTTCCGCAAGGCTATGATACTCAACTTCGGGAGAGGGGAACCAATCTTTCTGGGGGTCAAAAGCAGTTATTGGCATTTGCCCGGGCGGCGATTCGTAATCCGCAAATTTTGGTGTTAGATGAAGCAACGGCGAGTTTAGATGTAGGCACCGAAGCGTTAATTCAACAAGCCCTTGATCATTTATTGGAAAAACGCACGGCAATTATTATCGCCCACCGTCTCTCAACCATTCGCAACGTAGACCGAATTTTGGTGCTGAAGCGGGGTGAGTTGGTGGAATCCGGTTCTCATGAACACCTGTTGCACCAGAATGGTTTGTATGCAGCGTTGTATAAGTTGCAGATGTTGGGAAGTTAGGGTATTTGTCATTTGTCATTTGTCATTTGTCTCAAATCGAAACGACAAGAGGGCGGGTTTTGTTGATCAGTTATCGGTATACCCATCAATTAAACGGCTAAACCCGCCCCTACAATAAGATATAACGAAGATATAACGTTTACCTCCTGCCTTCTACCTGTTTGCCTAGATTCGTTTGATTTGCCCAAGTTTTGGTCAATTGATTACGTTTCTTTTTCTTGTTCATATTGACAAAGAAAACTAAGTATGTATAAAACCCTAAAAAGAATCAGTGCGATCGCGTCGATTACTCTCCTCAGTTTAGCCCTAGGATGTTCTCCGTCAGAACAAAATTCTGAGACGATTGAAAGCCGCGATCGCACGTCGGATGAAACGGCTGAATCTCCTTCCACCAAGCCCATTTCAGCACCAACCCATTCGGTCGGTGAAGTCATTTCCATCAGCCAAAACAATCTCAATCTCCAATTTACTGTTAATAGTACCAGGGTGCATCCGGGAAAAGGTGTGATTCAACCCAATAAAGGGAATCAGTGGGTAGTCGTCGATACAACAATTGTTAATCAAGGACAACAACCACAAACCTTTTCCGTCGTTTCCTTTGACGTTATCGATAGCAACAATAACACCTACGAAGTGGCGCTTTTAGCCAGTGCATTGGAGGATATTGAAACACCGACAGGTGAAATTAGTCCCGGCGATCAACGACAGGGACAGCTTGTGTTTGAAGTTCCCGAAGATACGACCAATTTAAAACTGTTATTTCAGCCGAATCCGATTGAGTGTGAAGAAAAATCAACAGCCGCCAACGGATTAAATTGTCAACCCATTGTTGTTAAACTATAACCAATCACCCATCACCAATCAACCCTATGGAAACCGCCAATCCGATATTCCGCCATCAAATCTCTGCTGATGTCATTGCCTTAGACAAACAGGGACGAGTTATTCTAGTTGCTGATGTCAGAGGTAGCCGTGTGGTTAAGCTTACCCTCCCTCAATTTACCTCCTACCTAAAAGCCACACAAACCGTCGTTCCATTCGCCATGCTAGTTGACCCCGAAACGATTCAAATTGTTCAATGGGATGGCGTCAATTGGTCTGAGGCGATCTGTTCCCTAAAGACAACGGATGTGGTAAAACCATATATCAGAGACTTTGATAGTTATAAGCGTGACTATCAGCATCAACAAATAACTGGAGGTTACTTAGAAATATTACTTTTAGCATGGCTGGATGATTTAGCCTTCCACTGGAAGTTAGAAACACCGCCAGCATCAGAAGCATTAGCAGCCATTGGTTTATTAGAACGACTAGATCAGGGTAGCACCAAACGTGAGGTAGAAATTTCAGGTGATACTATACTTAGAGACGAACTTTCTCATGAGTATTTGTACTGGGCGTGATTTATTAGCGACTACATTGCTGCAAAATACGCCATCATCGGTGCAGCTAGTCATGCCAAGTATTTGTTTAATGGAATCCTTATCAGCGTTAGAAAATGAGCAAAAATACCGCCGACGTTTTGAAAATGAACTAAATTTACAAATTAGTCAGTTACGACGAGATAGAACCTCATCTCATGCGAGGTCGATGTTGGCGCTTTTAATGGAGTCTAAAACTGAAAATGAGCAGCTACTTGCAGAGGTAAAAATGCGTCTGTATCAAGCGATTAACCGGATATCTGAAAAAGCCGAACTCATTGCTTTAACGCCAGCCATAATCCAAGATAGTTTAACTATTTCTTTAATTGATCAAGATTATACAGATAATCTGATTCTTCACTGTATTCTACATCAGGCACAATCCTACCCGACGGAAACTCAAGTATTTTTGAGTAATAATGAACGGGACTTTGGTACACCCGAAGTTCAAGCCGCGTTGGGCAATGTAGGAATTACAAATTATTTTAGTAGCACTCAAGTCTTGCTCAATTGGCTACAATCTCAGCAATCTGAATAAACAACAGAAATGCTCGTTCGTTCGTAGTTGCGCTTTAGCGCCATCAACGCTTGCATCACACCCTTTAAATCAATGACAAAGTTGATTAACTGAATCACCCCATCCTGATAAGTACAATTTTTGCACAACTCAGCGTTTCTTTATATTAATTTAATCAATGGCGAATCAAGTAGAGACTTGGGACGACGTGAGATATAATAAATTCAACCATCATCCCATTACCGACCAATAGAGCAATCATGTGCATCCCCTAGAAATCAAGGATCAACTCAAATCCCTAATGAAAGAGGCATCATCGATAGAACCCTGTTTAGCGAAACGGTTAGATGAGATCAACCGCTGGGTGAAAGACATCAAGCCAGGTTCGCTTACGGCTAAAAAATTTGTCATGGCATTTTTGTTAGAGGTGATTCGAGATGCTGACCTTTGGCTAGCGATCAAAGCCTTAACCTCTCCCGAGTTGCAGGACTCTGCCTTTGAGCAAATGACGCCCACGGAACAATATTGGTATCGTTATCTTTTTCCCCAATGGCTAAACACCAGTGATCCAAAATTTTACATTTGGAAACAAAAATTGATGTCAAGCGAATTCAGTCAAACGGACGATGATATTCTTAACTCTATAGCTCAAACAATTGAGAGTCGAGGGGGTACAGTTTGGCGACGCTATATCGCCGATTTTTCAATGGCAACAGATCTGATTGTTAGTTATCGTCAAAGAAAGCCCCTTTGCCTTCAGGTGACGAGCGTGAGTAATGACCATTCTCAAAAAAAATATGAAAATTGGCAGGATACGCTGCAAATGTGGGTAATTGATAGAGGACTTTTCCTAAGTTATAACCCAGGAAAGCCCGATTTTTTGGAGCAGTTAGTAACCATAACACTTCATAACAGTGACTTTCTTCCTCTGGGACGTTATCTCCAATTTCCCTAACGGGGCAGATTGGTTCTGACGACCGAATTTTTTTTAGCACAAACGGAATTTTCTATCTAACTTATGGTCACCAAACAACAAAATTACAGTCATGATGACTTAGGCGCTTTTTCGGAAGCGCTGGAAAAATCCCGGAAAATGCAGCAGGATTGGCTGACTCATGGACTTGATTTTGTGAATTTGTATATTGAGGATATCGAGGGAGATTGGTTAGACAGGTGGGACGATGATGAAATAACAGGAGAGAGTTCTGTCGCCGTAGCATCAGATCAGACATTGATTGAACCCTCAATTGTCGAATTTATCGGTGCTTTTTTGGCAAGTGATTATCCCGCTGCAATTTGGGCGCGAGACAGTGATCATCCCTTAGCACAACGAGTGCAGCAGCAAATGGAAACTGAGGGATTAGCTCAAATTATTGCCCAGTTGGAAGGCTGTTTGAGTATTGCTGATGAATCGGATAGGCTGCATGAAGCGATCGCGATTTTGGCAGGTGGGGTTACGGTTGCAGAGATGACCCGCGATTCTGGGGATGAGGAAGATGAGTTTAAGTTATTTGATTTAGCCGAAAGTTTGTTGGAGAAATTAGCGGAACTGAAAGAAAGAGAATGGAGAATTATGGGGAATTGAGGTGAATGGATCTGTTTGCAGGGAAGAAAAGGGCGCAGGTTGGTCATTGGTGTCAACTTAAGGTAAAGAGCAGGGAGAGCGGGAGGTGTAGGGGCGGGTTTTACAGATAACTTATGGCAAAAACTTTGTCGGGGCGGGTTTAGTTATATCTGGGTGCAACCGAAAAGATAGTAGTTAAAAGAACCCCTACATAAAACCCGCCCTTCTCCAGTAGCAGAAAATTAGAATGGGTAAGAATTATGGCTTAAGTTGATACGGGCGCACGCCGTGCGCCCCTACAAATAATTGTCTTTATAGAGGTGCAATATTTTAGTTTAGAACGCTACATTTTATAATCAAAAGTTACTGACTCCTCCAGGAAAATTGATATGAATCCAGAAACTCTATTATCCAGAATTTCTATCGATCCCAATATTTGCCATGGTAAGCCCTGTATTCGAGGTCATCGCATTTGGGTTTCTCTAATTCTTGACTATTTAGCGAGTGGGATGACTGTCGAGGAGATTCTTGATGGATATCCGAGTATCGAACGGGATGACATATTTGCTTGTATCGCTTATGGCGCTGAACTGGCAAACCTTATTTGATAAATTAGAATTACGACCCGAAACTGTAGGGGCGCATGGCGTGCGCCCGATTCAATGGTAAAATCTATTACGCTAAAATCTCTGAAGTAGCGAATGAACCAGACCAGTAATAAAAATCTTAGTCAATTGGCAGAAAATTGAATTAATATGGCAAAAGGATTTGGCAATAATAAGAATAAAAAACACAAAAAACGTAAAATAGAGCCTCCTTCTTTCTTGGCTGAGGTATTGGGAGTAATTGGACAAAGCCCGGATGATTTAGAAAGAGTATATTCACTGCTACAAGCTAACTCACATAAACTGAATGATGATTTTTTACAGCAGTTTGGCAAGTGGGCAGATACTACCCTAGGGAAAGGTGAGTCTAAAGCCGCACGATTTATCTCGTTAAAAATTATCCAATTTAGCACATTACTGATGCAATTCCCACTAGGCAATAGGGCAATCAATTTAGAGATTGCCATTAAAGGTTATGAAATTGTGTCTGAAATGTTTAGTCAGGCAATAAAGTTCGAGGAAAAGCTACTTTGGTCAGGACTTCTAAATAATTTGAGTTGGGCTTACACGAACCGGATACGTGGAAATAGAACTGAGAACTTAGAAAAAGCTATTTGGGTTGGTAAACAAGCATTGACAATAGATACCCGAAAAAAAATTCCTCAACTCTGGGCAGGGATTCACAATAATTTAGGAGGGGCTTACAGCAACCGAGTCTTGGGACAAAAAGCTGATAACTTGGAAGAGGCAATCCGACACTTTCAAGCAGCTTTAGACGTCTGCACCCGTGAGACAATACCCTCAGAATGGGCAAGGCTGCAACATAATTTTGGAGATACCTATCTTCATAGAATTCGGGGAAATCGAGCAGAAAACTTGGAAGTAGCCATTAAGTATATCGAAGCGGCGCTGGAAATCTATACTAAGGAGATGTTTCCTAAAGAGTGGGCAAATGCTCAAAACACGTTGGCAGTTACCTATCAGGAACGAATTCGCGGAGATCGATCGGAAAATCTGGAAAAAGCGATCGCCTACTGTCAAGCCGCCTTGCAAGTTCATACCCGTGAGGTGTTTCCCCAGAAATGGGTGCAGACACAAATGAATCTGGCTAATGCTTACCGTGATCGGATTCGGGGGAATCTGGCAGAAAATCTGGAAATAGCTATTGCTGCATACAAATCTGCCTTACAAGTCGCCACTAAAGAGGAATTTCCTAGAGAATGGGCTACGATTCAAAACAATCTAGGCATGGTTTACTCGAAGCGGACATACGATGCCGAACATCAGGAACGAGCGATCGCCGCTTATGAAGCTGCTTTACAAGTTTACAGCCAAGAGACGTTTCCCAAAGAATGGGCAATGGCTCAAAAAAATTTGGGCCTTGTCTACAGTGAACGAATTCGTGGCAATCAAACAGAAAACTTAGAGAAAGCAATGACAGCTTACCAAGCTGCCTCTCAAGTCTTTAGCTGTGATGCTTTTCCCGACTATTGGGCTAAAAACCAAAATAATCTGGCTATTGCCTATACAAATCTAGGGCAAATTGAGGAAGCGATCGCTTGTTGTCGGTTAGCTTTAGAAGTTTTTACACCAATCGCATTTCCGGCGGAGTGCTTTATAGCTGCACGCCAATTCGGTGAGATTGCGGCAAAGGCAAAGCGTTGGGCAGAATCTATTGAGGGATACGGTATTGCCATTGAAGCTGTAGAAACCAGTCGCAGTTGGGCAACATCTGAATCTCGCCGTCAAGAGATTTCGGCAAAAGCCTTTCATATCTATCACAATATGGTGCAAGCTTGTATCAATGCGGGACAACTGGAAAAAGCCCTGGAAACCGTCGAGCGATCGCGGGCTAAACGTTTGGTCGATTTAATGGCAAGTAATGACCTTTACCAGAGTGATGAAATTGCCCCAGATGTCAAGGAATTGTTGCAAAAGTTTGATAATTTGCAACAGCGGATTGACCAAGAACGAATACAGAAGAAGTCCAGCCATAATCGAGAACTGATGGGGATAGAAAGCCATCCCAGAAACCGCGCTGCATTCCAAGCCGACAACGACGCGATCGCATCCTTAGAAGCTGACAAACTGCACGTCTGGGAACAACTTAGACGCCTTGATCCGGTACTGGCTGGAGAAATTAAAGTTGATGCGCCTAACTTTGCTCAGATACAACAACTTATTGACGAACCGACTACTGCCATTCTGAGTTTCTATACCACGACTAACGACCTACAGTTATTCATTCTACGACAAAATCAACTGACGCTTCACACTTGTCCCGGTCAAGGAATTAATACCCTGCAAGGTTTTATTTCTCAGAACTGGTTAAAACCTTATATTGAGGATAAGTTGAACTGGAAAAGCCATATCAACACATTTCTCAACGAACTCTCTCAACGGCTGCAACTGACTGAACTGATTACCAACCATTTACAGGGTATTAACGAACTGATTATTATTCCTCACTTATTGCTGCATCAAATTCCCTTTGCGGCTTTACCGATTCCGAACTCCTCTCCCGCCTCAAAGAATGATGCAAGTCGAGACTATTTCGCAGATAAATTCCTCATCCGTTATACCCCCAGTTGCCAAATCTTAACATTTTGCCACCAACGCCGCGATCAGGATGTAGAGATATTACCTGCAACCCAATATGGCACAGTTGAAGATGCCACAGATGACCTGCCTTTTGCCAGTTTTGAAGGCGAACAAATCGCCCGGTTACATAATATTCCCGATAACCTACGATTAAAAGGGAAGACTCAAGCCACGGTTAAAAATTATCGCCAACTGGTCAATCAAGTCCAAGTGATTCACTCCAGTCACCATGCCGAATTTCGCCTGGATAATCCATTGGAATCGGTACTTAAATTAGCGGATGGTCATATTACATTAGGGCAATTAATGACACCGGGATGGCGTTTACCTGATTTATTCGATGTCTTTCTCTCCTGCTGCGAGACAGGTTTAGGGTTGCCGGAAATTACCGATGATAGTCTCACCCTTTCCACGGGATTTTTATGTGCGGGGGCGAGAAGTGTGGTTAGCACCCTTTGGTCAGTGGCTGATTTAGCTACAGCTTTATTCTCCATTTTTTACTATCAACAGCGACAACAGGGAAAAAATCGTCCTGAAGCGCTGCGACACGCTCAAATTAAATTAAGAGAACTCCAGAAAGACGAACTGCTAAATCGAGAGGATATCAAAGAATTTTGCCAACAAGCAGAAGTAAAGCGGAAAGAGGCAAGACAGAAATACTATAGAATAACGAAGCAAATTCAAGCCATAAAAAAATCTCCAGATGAATATCCCTTCTCACAACCGCGATTCTGGGCGGCATTTACCTGCCAAGGCTTACGCTGAATTGGTCAGTCCGTGTAGATGAGAAATTAGTGACTGGGAAGCTAAATTGAGTGTCTATATCTAGAGAGGAATAATTTGTCCTAAGTTATAAGCTGTTCGGCATTTAAACCTTAATGTCAAAAACTGAAAAATTGTTGTAATGCGAGCATCTTGCTCGCTACCCATTCCCAATTTAAATGCGTGACAGCTTAACGGTTAGGACTTTCTTGACGGCTGAAACTTCTCCGGCTCCCCCAGCTCCCCCCGCTTCCCTATCCTCTGTAGATTGGCGAAACTACCCCTAACTTAGCTACCTGTGCGGGTGGCGAGAAGTTCCCTACAATGGGGAATAAACCGTTAGGGGAAGGTGTTCAACTTAGGGGAACTCCCCAGCGTTCTTACCAGGTGGGACTTGTCGATGGCTAGACCGAACTATGGGCCTCAAGCGAAAAAACGGGCAAAACGCTTGTTAGAAGCGTTGCTGGCTTACGCGAATGATGAGTTGGAGAATACAGAACATCTGCGGATTAAGGTCAACTGGCAAAGTGAGAAGCAGTTGGTTGTCAGGACTAAGGTGCGATTTCTCCAAGAACTGACATCCTTAGATCCCTATGAAGGTAAATTAAATAGCGAACAAATTAAGGAAGCGCTAAAACGACTAGCAGATTTTGTCGAGATTCTGGAAGATAATCGTCCCGGAAAGAAAGGGTTGCATGATTGGCACTTTACCCTGAAACTCTGGCACAAACGGTACGATAAAGAGGCGATTATGCAACGGTTCAATCTAGAGTGGGAACGTCGCCGCCCGGAAAAGTCCAAACAAGTCGCCCCTAGTACATCAACACCGCATTCTGTAACCACAGGCGTGCAGCCCAAGGAAAACAGGCGCAATGTAGAGACGTGCCATGGCGCGTCTCTTGTAACGTCTGGGAGCAACGTAGAAACGTACTGTGACACGTCTAGGCAAATTTATCGGTCATCGCCACCGTTAGCAAATGGATTAGAACTACCGAATAGTCCCGTGGAACTCAATTCTCAGTTTTATATAGAACGCCCCCCCATTGAGGAGCGTTGTTATCAGACAATTCGTCAAGCTGGGGCGCTAATTCGGATTAAAGCACCTCGACAAATGGGTAAAACGTCGCTGCTGGATCGGATTCTGGACTATGCAGAACAACAGGGTTATGCCACGGTGCGGTTAAATTTGCTACAAGCTGAGGCGGACGTTTTTAGCAGTCTGAATCGCTTTTTGCGCTGGTTGTGTGTTGGTATCAGTTCTAAACTTAAACTTGATGCTCAACTAGATGAGTATTGGGATCAGGATCGGGGCAGTATTGTTAACTGTACAACTTACATCCAAGATCATTTATTAGAACAACTGAATTCCTCGTTAGTTTTGGCATTAGATGAAGCGGATCGGGTGTTTCAGTCTCCAGATATTGCACAAGGATTCTTTCCTATGTTACGCAGTTGGCATGAAGAAGCCAAGACTGTGGATATTTGGGAAGAATTGCGCTTAGTGGTGGCACATTCAACGGAAGATTATGGACCCTTGGATATTAATCAATCCCCCTTTAATGTGGGATTACCGATAGAATTGCCAGAGTTTACCTCGCAACAAGTCGCCGATTTAGCTCAACGCTATCAACTGGATTGGGATGAGACGCAAGTTTTACAGTTAATGGCGATGGTGGGGGGACATCCGTATTTAGTCAGATTGGGACTTTATCACTTAGCCCGTCAGGATGTGACACTCAGCAAATTATTGCAAGATGCGCCAACCGAAGCGGGAATCTATGAGGCACATTTGCGCCGACATTGGGGAATGCTCAGAGAAAATGCGGAATTAGCCGCCGCCTTAAAACAGGTTGTCAGTGCCACCGAACCCGTGCGAATCGAAACCATGCAGGCGTATCAATTATACAGTATGGGACTGATTCAGCGAAAGCGCGATCGCGTCGTTCCTCGTTGTCAGTTATATCGGCAATATTTTCAGCGTATTATGAATTATGAATTATAGCGACCAAAATCGTAGAGACGCGCCATGGCGCGTCTCTACTACTGCTTGATGGCAACCAATTCAGTTTGTTGATGGGGATATAACAGATGGGAATACTCACCACCTAGCTCAGTCAAAACCGTATAATGATCCTCATCGCTTAATCCCAGTTGATGGCGAATGGCTTGCAGTACCTCTAGACTTTGGTATGACTGAAAACGCCCCTCTTCTAATCCATCCTGCAAGACTCCTTTGTAAAGAGAGAAACGGTACTGCTGGCTAAAATTCGGCAGAACTTTCGCCAGAACATAAAGTTCATCGGCTTTCAATTGCTCCAGAGAATGTCCCTCTAAAACCTGAGAAAAATCCACCGGAAGCTTTTGCAGTTGACGCCGGAAACTATGGGTGAGACTTTCCCGATTATACTGCTCGGCGCTGCGATTCCAAGTACGGTAAAGCCAAAGACTGCTAACTACAGCAACAAACCCATCAAAGAGAAATTGCATCGAGACAGGTAAGCGGAGAATCTCGGGACGCCCCCCATAGATAAAGAAAATATTGAACGCCAAAAAGGTGCAAATCGAAAAGACGCGGTGTAGCACCTGTTCCCGGCTGATACTGGGGTTATGGCGTCTTAGAGCAGCGCGGTATACCTTTTCTAATTTTGTACAAATTAGACAACTCATCACCACACAAATCCCTAGGGTTAACGGACAAGCCACCAGTTTAGGAATCGGAATGGGTTGATTGAAGAAGTAAAAACCAGGTTGCCAAAGTGTGGCTAATTGATTCGGTTCATGTACCCAATCTCCGGAAAAGTAATAGTCGAAATTCCCCGCATACAATCCGTAATAGATGAAGTAACCAATTACTAAACCCAAATACCCGTATTGCACGAGTTTCCGTCCCGGATGGCTGAGATAGTGCCAGTAGGATTTTTCGGCATCTTTATCGATACAAGCAGACTTGCAGCCAACACAGGCGCTTTTTTCTTGGCCCTTTGTTTTATCAAAAGTACGACACTCGGATTGGGGAATGGTACGACGTCCTGCTGTATTCGCTGGGGAGCTTAATAATCCCCGTGGACCCGTGAAAACCGTTTGCACGATGCCAAAGGGACAGACATAATGACACCAACTCCGTCCTCCGTACAGGAAAACTACTGTAATTGCAGAGAGAATGGTCAGGATCAAAAACAGCCCTAAAACTGTGCGATCGGAGTTAATAAACAGAATGCGGCAGTTCAAACCAATAAACAGAAGGGCAAATTGCAGATAGAGGTGTTTTTGTGCCAGCCAGCGATTTTTGCGAATATTCAGTCGGGGATTTAAGCCCAAAGCCCGGGGAATTTGAGACAGAAAGTAGAGCGGACAAATCCGTCGCCAGGTGTCATGACCAAAAACCAGGAGAATCATAATTGCACTGGTAACAATCATACCCCAGAAAATGCGTGCGCCCATGGGATAGGCAGCTTGTTCTAGACATTTTCCCTGCACTAATACGCAAGTATGGGGATCGCGAAAAGGACTCAGGAGGTTATTCGGATCAGTTAAGTGATGGGAAATGGGGTCATAAAAGAGAGAGAAAATTAACACCAGCCAACCCAGAGTCAACAAGACTCGGACAGAGTGCATCTTTTTTTCAGAAATCTTACTCAGCACTTCGTTATTGCCTCCTGTATCGGTACAATGATTAAGGTGAGATAACTCTCTCCCTTCAATCAAGTTGAAGAATCGTCGGGAAAAAATTAAATCCACGCATCAAACAATTCTCTGTAACCCGTTGAGTGGCGGAATTGAGAATTAATTCAACAGAGGTGTTTAGGGTAAGTGCGTTTGCCATGACAATCAGAAGTTGAAATTAAACTAGGGTTGGGAGTCAAGGTCAGATTTGGCTCCCGTTTTTTGGGTGTGCGGCTATAGTGCTGCTCGCTCTGCGGCTTTATCGCTACTTAATCAGCTATAGTTCTCAAGGCTGATCACCTATGCACATTTAGAGCATCGGTGATTTGGAGATTCTATGGACTACTCAGATTTCAGTCCTTCCTTTTACGCAGAACGGGCAGTTTTGTAACATTTCTTTACAAAGGTAAAATTGGACTCTATTAACGACTCATTGAAGCAGTTAACCTATACAGATCAAGGTTCTGTGTAGCAAGATTCACAGACTCACGGGTTGTACACATCTGTGAAGCAGGTGAGAGGCTTCGGTTCGGTAGAACCCGATTTTTGGCAGGATTGATGCCTTTCCATTCCTAATATGCTTTCTCATTTGATAAAAAAGTTGAGGAAAATTGAGGATTTTTATAATTCAGTGGAATTGAGGAAATTGATGCCCCAAAATCGTAGTCTAGCAGTAGACACATCGATTAGGACTTTCCGAACTGTTGTAGAGATTCCTCCGGCGGAATGTCTCTACCATAAGATGCGTCCTAACCGCTATGGCGATTGCTCTAGTGGCATTGGTTCATTCCAGAACCTAATTCTGATGAGTTTGTTTCCTGAAGAATGCACCGTATCCAACGGCAACAACAGCGCTCCATTTTATTAAATACAGGTCTTGATAATATACTATAAAATGTGATAAAGTTCTGTCACTTGGATTACACGAGCCGACGCTCTAGCAATTTACTATCAATTCAAACGGATCTAAAATGACTTTATGTCAGATAGCAATTATTACAAAGTAGGAGGAAGTTTAGAGTATCAGCACCCAACCTATGTGGTGCGACAGGCGGATGCTCAATTGTATCAGGGATTAATCAATGGGGAATTTTGTTATGTCCTTAACTCCCGACAAATGGGTAAATCTAGCTTGCGGGTGCAGATGACTAAAAGGCTAAAAGCCCAAGGGGTTAAATGTGCCGCGATTGATATGACTCGCATTGGTAGCCATGTGACGCCAGAGGAATGGTATGGCGGATTGGTGTCTGAATTATTACGCGGGTTTCGACTTTCGAGGAAGGTTAACTTTAGCAACTGGTGGCGCGATCGCTCTTTGTTATCCCCGGTACAACGGTTAAGTGAATTTATTGATGATGTACTGCTAATCGAGTTATCTGAAACTATCGTTATTTTTATTGATGAGATCGATAGTATCCTGAAAATTCAGTTCAAAGATGACTTTTTTTCCTTTATCCGGGCTTGCTATAACCAACGGGTTGATAATCCCGACTATCAACGCCTCACCTTTTGTTTGTTAGGAGTAGCTACGCCATCGGATTTGATTGCAGACAAACAGCGCACCCCGTTTAATATTGGTCAAGCCATTGAGTTAACTGGGTTTACTTTTGCGGAAGCCAAGTCAGCGTTAATCAAAGGATTGCAGAATTATGTAGAGAATCCTAAAACGGTTTTAACGGAGGTATTAAATTGGACAGGAGGACAACCATTTCTAACTCAAAAATTGTGTTCTCTCATTGTTCAAGAACGGGAAAACATGAGTCAGAAATTCGATACCGAAAACTCATCGGCGGCTAACGAGATTGAGGCGTTAGTGCAAAAAAGTATTATAGAAAACTGGGAAGCCTGGGATGAACCGGAGCATTTGAGGACAATCCGCGATCGCATCCTGGCAAATGAACAGCGTGCAGGTAGATTACTGGGACTCTATCAGCAAATCTTACAGCAGGGACAAATCCCCACAGACGACAGTCCAGAACAAGTCGAGTTGCGACTGACAGGCTTAGTCGTTAGACAGCCAGGACATTTAAAAGTTTATAACCCTATTTATGCCGGGATTTTTAACCATCGTTGGGTGGAGCAAGAATTAGCCAATTTGCGACCTTACTCTCAAGCGATTAGAGCCTGGGAGGTATCCAATCGTCAAGATAAATCCCGACTATTGCGCGGCTCGGCATTACAAGAAGCCTTAGAATGGGCAACGAATAAAAGTTTAAGTGTTACCGATTATGCCTTCTTAACCGAAAGCCAACAACAGGAATTAGAGGCAGAACGACAAGCCAAACAAATTTTAGCAGAAGCCAAACAAAAAGCCGAACAACTCTTAGCTGAAGCCAAAGAAGGCACTCGCTTAGAACGAGCGGGTGTGAGTGCATTACAATTGTTTGCAGCCGGAGGGCGGGAAATCGAAGCCTTACTCGCTGCGATGCAGGCGGGACAAGCCCTACTCAAACGAGTGCAAGATGGTCGCTCATTGCCCGATTATCCCGCCACAAGTCCCATCTTTGCCTTACAGCAAATTCTCAGTCAAATTCGAGAATGTAATCAATTTGTTGGGCATCGGGGTGGAATTATCAGTATTAGTTTTAGTCCAGATGGAACGTTGCTTGCCACCGCCTCAACCGATGGCACTGCCAAACTTAGGCAGGTATCCGGTAAAACAATTGCCACCTGTAACCAGCATCAAGGTAAGATCAGTCATATCTGTTTTAGTCCCGATGGACAGTTCCTCGCCACCGCCTCAACCGATGGTACCGCTAAGCTATGGGATTTAGCGGGAACGAACATCGCCACCTGTGAAGGACAAGCTTCAATTTGGAGTGTCTGTTTTAGTCCCGATGGTAAGCAACTGGCGACAGCCTCAGATGATGGCACCGTGCAGCTATGGGATTTATCCGGGAACCCGTTAACCCAATTCAGCGAGTTTCCTGGGGGAGCCTATAGTGTCTGTTTTAGTCCCGATGGTGAGTCTCTGGCTGTGGCGGCGGGAGATGGTTCTGCTAGCTTGTGGAACTTGCCGTATAGATACCAATCTGTGGAATTCAAGGGACATCAAAGTCGAGTTAATAGTATTTGTTTCAGTCCCAATGGTGAGTATCTAGTCACCACGTCAAATGATTACACGGCTAAACTGTGGAACATCTGGGGCTACCCAATTGCTGAATTCAAAGGACATCAAAGTCGGGTCAATAGTGCTAGCTTTCACCCCAATGGGGAATTCCTGGTTACTGCCTCTAATGATAGTACGGTACGATTCTGGGATTTATCGGGAAATAAAATTGGCGAACTTCAGGGGGATAGAGGTGGTGTCAGACAGGTCAGTTTTAGTCCCAATGGTCAACAATTCGCCACGGCTTCGGGAGACCCAATTGCTCGGTTATGGACATTATCTACCCATCAGATTGTCGAATTCAAAGGACATCAAGATTGGGTGAGGGGTATCTGTTTTAGTCCGGATGGGCGGTATCTTGCCACGGCGGCGGCTGACCGCACGGCAAAGCTGTGGGACTTATTGGGAAACCTCATCGTTGAATTTAAGGGACATCAAGACTGGGTGCGGGATGTGTGCTTTAGCCCGGATGGACGATATATTGCCACGGCTAGTGGCTGTACGGTCAGACTGTGGGACGTATCGGGACATTTAATCGTCAAATTTCACGGTCATCGGTACACTGTCGTCAGTGTTCAGTTTAGTCCGGATGGGCGGTATCTTGCCACGGCGGCGGCTGACCGCACGGTTAAGTTGTGGAATTTATCGGGAACGCTGATTGCCACATTGAGAAATCACAGAGGTTGGGTGAGAGGGGTTTGTTTTAGTCCCAATGGTCAGTATCTAGGGACGGCTTCAGATGACCGGAGCCTGAATATCTGGGAGGTATCAGGCAAGCTTGTGGCTGAATTAAACGGACATCGCGCTCCAGTCAGAGGTGTTTGTTTTAGTCCAGATGGCAGGTTTATCGCTTCTGCTTCCGGGGATCATACAGCTCGGCTATGGAATGTAGCTGGAGACTTGATTACTGAATTTGTGGGACATCAGGGTTGGGTACTCAGTGTCTGTTTTAGCCCCAATGGAGACTATATTGCCACGGGTTCAGGGGATGGCACGGCAAAGCTGTGGGATTATCAAGGAAATCTCCTCGCCCAGTTTACCCAGTCTCCCAGCAAGATTACCCGGGTGAGTTTTAGTCCAGATGGCAAACGGTTGGCGACGGCGGCTTCTGACGGTGTGGCACGATTATGGCAAGTGGAAGGCTTAGAGGAACTCCTCTGTCGAGGGTGCAACTGGTTGAAAGAGTATTGGGTCACTCATCCTGAGGAACTGGACAAACTCGATATTTGCCAACAGCAACGTTTTCAGTAGGTTGGCACAATAAACGTTAAGTCATTTGTCAAGGGTATGCCAGATATCAACTATTACAAAGTCGGTGGAAGTTTAGAGTATCAGCACCCAACCTATGTGGTGCGACAGGCGGATGCTCAATTGTATCAGGGATTAATCAATGGGGAATTTTGTTATGTCCTCAACTCCCGACAGATGGGTAAATCCAGCTTACGGGTGCAGATGACTAAAAGGCTAAAAGCCCAAGGGGTTAAATGTGCCGCGATTGATATGACTCGCATTGGTAGCCATGTGACGCCAGAGGAATGGTATGGCGGATTGGTGTCTGAATTATTGCGCGGGTTTCGTCTTTCGAGGAAGATTAATTTTAGCAACTGGTGGCGCGATCGCTCTGTTTTATCCCCGGTACAACGGTTGAGTGAATTTATCGATGATGTTCTCCTAATCGAGTTATCTGACAACATTGTTATTTTTATCGATGAAATCGATAGTATCATAAAAATCCCCTTTCGGGATGACTTTTTTGCTTTTATTCGGGCGTGCTATAACCAGCGCGTGGATAATCCCAACTATCAACGCCTTACCTTTTGTCTATTGGGAGTCGCTACGCCATCAGATTTAATCGCCGACCGAACTCTAAGCACGCCGTTTAATATTGGCACAGCGATAGAATTAACCGGATTTAACTTGGATGAAGTTAACCCATTGGTGCAAGGATTAGAGCCAATTGTCAGCTATCCCAATCAGGTAATCGCTGAGGTGTTGGAGTGGACAGGAGGTCAGCCATTTCTCACCCAAAAGCTGTGTAAATTAATTGTACAAGAGTCAGAGTCTGATCCTTTTAAATCCGCGAATCAGATTGAGGCATTAGTCCGGGAAAATATCATTGAAAACTGGGAAGCCTGTGATGAACCAGAGCATTTGAGAACGATACGCGATCGCATCAAGTGGAGTCAGCGCCGGAAACCCTTACTATTCCTATATCAAAAGATTTTGCAACAAGGAGACGTAAAAGCCAAAGATACCCCAGAACAGATGGAATTACGCCTGTCTGGGTTAGTCGTAAAGCAGCCGGGTAAGTTAAAAGTCGCTAACCGGATTTATCAGGCAGTTTTTAACAAAAACTGGGTCAATGAATTATTAGCGGAAGCGGGCGCATTAGTAGAGATGACACCAGCAACACCACTAAACTCTGAAGGGGAAATTGAAGACATCGAAGAAATTACCCGACTTGCCCTTCAAGAATTAGAATCTCGACAAATAGAAGCATTATTACTAGCACTTCAAGCTGGGTATAAATTAAAAAACCGAATTAACCAACATTGGTCATTGTCAGACTATCCAACCCTTACCCCCCTATTCGCTTTACAGAAAATTCTCAACACGATTCGCGAACACAACCGATTTACTACAGGTCAGCGTATGGTTCAAGACGTATGCTTCAACCCTGATGGAGAATCCCTGGTTACGGCTGGGGGAGACGGTACGATTAAACTGTGGAATCGATTCGGGCAACTGTTACGGGAATGGCAAGGACATCAGGGTATTATTTATGACATTAGTTTTAGTGCCAATGGTCAATTCGTGGCTACAGCCGGACGGGATGGCATGGCTAAGGTTTGGCACATTTCCGGAGAACAAATCACTCAAGTTTCCGGTCATAATGGTTCCATTTCAAGTATTAATTTTAACCCAGATGGAGACCAGCTCATTACTGTCGGACGAGATGGCACAGCAAAACTGTGGAACTTATTTGGAAAAGCTATTGCACAACTAAAAAGTCGAGGGGGTGTAATTTGGTCAGCCACGTTTAGTCCCAACGGACAGCAGATTGCTACGGCTGGAACTGCCAAATTTGGAGGAACTGTCATACTTTGGGATGCTTCAGGGAAAAATATAATTACTCAATTTCACCGCCCATACAGTCCGATTTTAAGTATAAGTTTTAGTCCCGATGGCAAGTCCATTGGTACGGCAGACCATGCAGGAAAAGTCATTCTCTGGAATTTGTTGGGAGAGCCGCTGGCTCACTTCAACAACCATCATAAGACTATCTGTTTTAGCCCCAATGGAAAATATTTTGCTACTGTATCAGGGGGGATTGCCAGAGTTTGTAATTTATCGGGAGAACTACTGGCTCTATTAAATAATCATCTTGGTGCGGTTTTGGGTCTAAGTTTTAGCCCAGATAGTCAGCGTTTAGCCACCGCAGGTGTAGACGGTAACGTTCGATTCTGGGACTTATCCCCAAAGCATCCGACTAGATGGAATACAGATCACGGTATAGTGTATGTAGCCAGTTTTACTCCTAATCAAAAGTATATTTTTACGGTTGGAGCCGACTGTAAAATCTGTCTTTGGAACCTTAAAGGGAAACAATTGGCTCAATTAGATGACCCTCGCGGTTGGATAAGAAATGCAAGTTTTAGCCCAGGAATGCATTATATTGTCACAGCAGGAGCGGATGGTAAGGTACGATTGTGGCGAGTTACATGGCAGCTATCAAACTCTGACCAGAAATCTATTCTTACTTTATCCGATAGCGATACCCTGCGGTGGCAAATTAAAAATCTAGCTGATGAAGAACTTGGTCACTGTGACTATCAAACGACCTTTTGGTACGAGTTTCCTCATTCAACTTGGGTTAATAGTGTCAGTTGCAGTCTTAATTGGCAAAACGTTGAGACACAACGTATCGCTACCGCCGGAGCAGACGGTATGGTTTGTATTTGGGGGTTGAGTGGAAATGTGCTAACTCAATGGAATACCAATCGCGGTGAACTTAAGAGTATAAGCTTTCACCCCGATGGTCAACGAATTGTCACAGCCGGAGTCGATGGTACTGTTTGTTTGTGGGATTTATCGGGAAATCATTTAGGCGAATGGAACGCACATCAGGGTGAAACTACCAGTGTAAGTTGTAGTCCTGACGGACAGATTATTGCCACAGCAGCTACAGACGGCACAGCAAAACTTTGGACAATTTCCGGACAATTGCTAGCCGAATTTAAGGGTGATCAAGGGGCAATCAGAACGGTGAGTTTTTGCGCGAGTGGAAAACTCATTGCCACGGCGGGAGATGATGGCACAGTTCGTCTGTGGCAGGTTGAAGGATTAGAGGAATTGTTAGCCAGAGGTTATGACTGGCTCAAGGATTATTTCGTGACTCATCCTGAAGCCGTCAAAACGCTGAAAAGCCGATCTAACTCTATTGCAGCAGAATCAAATCCAACTCCAGTAAATAACAATGAAGGTATATCCAAGGAAACTCACCTAAACCCAATGACTAGCTCACTGCCCTTTACACCAGGAGAGTCCGACAATCTCACTTCTGAATGCCAAATTGACTACACTCATCTACGCGACTTGTTAGCAACGGGACAATGGCAAGAAGCCGACTCCGAAACGACAGCAATTATGCTGAATATAGCAGGTCGAGGCGCAAAAGATTGGCTGAGAGCCGAAGATGTCAAAAGACTTCCTGGCACAGATTTACTCACCATTGACCAACTTTGGGTCAAATACAGCCAAGGGCGTTTTGGCTTCAGTGTTCAGAAGCAAATTTGGGAGAGCGTTGGCGGTACAGAAGAAGAAGCTAATTTTACAATCTATCGCAATTTCAGTAAATCTGTAGGGTGGGATGATGGCAGCAACTCCTGGCTCTACTATTCTGACCTCAACTTCAGTATGACCGCCCCAATGGGTCATCTACCTGGAGGACTATTGGATTGGTTGTGGTCAAGTTATCGGGAGTCCCGGTTGATTCTTGCCGAAAATCCTGATAGTGTAACCGATTCTGTGTGGTGGACTATCCTCCCGGCTCTGGCATCAAAATTTTCGGAACGATCTAAAAATACAACACAAGAAATAATTAATGATAGTGTCGGTATCGCCAGTGACTCCATTGACAGAACAATTGCTCCTAAACCTCTTCCGACTACAGCGACTCCTAATTTACTAAATTCTGAGCGTAAAACTGACTCCACTGGTGACTTATCTGCTGCAAGTACAGCTTCTAAACCACCTTTGGTGAAAATAATTACAAATAAACCAGGAGAAGGGTTTATATCAGATTTTTTAGTCGATAATAAATTAGTCAGAATCTACCAAGGAGATATCACCAATCTTGCCGCCGATGTTATCGTCAGTTCCGATGATACCTATCTCAGTATGGGAGGTGGAGTCTCTCGTCGCATTAGACGGATGGGTGGTAATATAATTGACAGTGAGGCTCGAAATTTTAGGATGTCAAATACTTTATCTATCGGTGATGTTGCGGTTACATCTGCGGGAAAGCTCCAGGCAAAAAAAGTATTTCACGGTGCAGTTATTGATTGGCAGCTTGAATTATTTCCGTCTCAAAAGATAATTCAGAAGGTTGTACATGATTGCCTGAGGAAAGCCAATGACTATGGATATAAAACAATTGTCTTTCCTTTACTGGGGACAGGAGCCGGATGCCTGGACAAACAAACCGCTTGGGAAATAATGCTTAAACAAATAATCATGGATTTATTGACAACTAACCAAACAATTCTCGAAGTATGTATTACGCTCTATGATAGAGAAACGGCGGTGGAGTTAAATCCTGAATACTTCCTATCTAAAGTGCAAAATAAATGGTTGTCAAGGTAATTAAATACAATCAAAATACCCTATATTTTTAGATTAAATATTAATTTTGTGGACAATAAAAAATTATAGTATGGTAAATAGAGAGTATTACAAAGTAGGAGGAAGTCTAGAGTATCAGCATCCAACTTATGTGGTGCGACAGGCGGATGCTCAACTGTATCAGGGATTAATCAACGGAGAATTGAATTCTGTTACGTTCTCAACTCCCGACAGATGGGTAAATCTAGCTTACGGGTGCAGATGACCAAAAAGCTGAAAGCCCAAGGCATCAAATGTGCATCAATTGATATGACTCGCATTGGCAGTCATGTGACGCCAGACGAAGGGTATGGCGGATTGGTGTCTGAATTATTGCGCGGGTTTCGACTTTCCAGGAAGATTAACTTTAGCAACTGGTGGCGCGATCGCGAAGTTTTATCCCCGGTACAACGGTTGAGTGAATTTATTGATGATGTACTGCTAATTGAGTTATCCGACAACATTGTAATTTTTATTGATGAAATCGATAGTATCCTGAAAATTCAGTTCAAAGATGACTTTTTTGCCTTGATCCGGGCTTGCTATAACCAACGGGTAGATAATCCCGACTACCAACGCCTCACCTTTTGTCTGTTGGGAGTGGCTACGCCATCGGATTTGATTGCGGATAAACAGCGGACACCGTTTAATATTGGTCAGGCAATTGAGTTAACTGGGTTGACTTTTGCCGAAGCAAAGTCTGCTTTAATTAAAGGATTGCAGCATCACGTAGAGAATCCTGAAGCGGTTTTAACGGAGGTATTGGATTGGACAGGAGGACAACCGTTTCTGACCCAAAAATTATGTTCTCTCATTGTTCAAGAATGGGATACAATGGGTCAGGAATTCCATCCCGATCATTCATCTACGGCTAACGAGATTGAGGCGTTAGTGCAGACGTGTATTATAGAAAACTGGGAAGCCTGGGATGAACCGGAGCATTTGAGGACAATCCGCGATCGCATCCTGGCAAATGAACAGCGTGCAGGTAGATTACTGGGACTCTATCAGCATATCTTACAGCAGGGACAAATCCCCACAGACGAGAGTCCGGAACAAGTCGAGTTGCGACTGACAGGCTTAGTCGTTAGACAGCAGGGAAATTTAAGAGTTTATAATCCCATTTATGCCGGAATTTTTAACCATCGTTGGGTAGAGCAAGAATTAGCCAATTTGCGACCTTACTCTCAAGGGATTAGAGCCTGGGAGGTATCTAATCGTCAAGATAAATCCCGACTGTTGCGCGGCTCGGCATTACAAGAAGCATTGAATTGGGCAGCGAATAAAAGTTTAGGTGTTGTCGATTATGCCTTCTTAACGGAAAGTCAACAACAAGAATTAGAAGCAGAACGGCAAGCCAAACAAATTTTAGCCTCAGCCAAACAAAAAGCCGAACAACTCTTAGCAGAAGCCAAAGAAGGCACTCGCTTAGAACGAGCGGGTGTAAATGCGTTGCAATTATTTGCAGCCGGAGGGCGGGAAATTGAAGCCTTACTCGCTGCGATGCAGGCGGGACAAGCCCTACTCAAACGGGTAACAAAGAGTCGCTCATTGCCCGATTATCCCGCCACAAGTCCCATCTTTGCCTTACAGCAAATTCTCAGCCAAAACGGACATCGCGCTCCAGTCAGAGGCGTTTGTTTCAGTCCAGATGGCAAGTTTATCGCTTCTGCGTCCGGGGATCATACAGCTCGGCTATGGAATGTAGCTGGAGACTTGATTACTGAATTTGTGGGACATCAGGGCTGGGTACTCAGTGTCTGTTTTAGCCCCAATGGAGACTATATTGCCACGGGTTCAGGGGATGGCACGGCAAAGCTATGGGATTATCAAGGAAATCTCCTCGCCCAGTTTACCCAGTCTCCTAGCAAGATTACCCGGGTGAGTTTTAGTCCAGATGGCAAACGGTTGGCGACGGCGGCTTCTGACGGTGTGGCACGATTATGGCAAGTGGAAGGCTTAGAGGAACTTCTCTGTCGAGGGTGCAACAACGGAGAGTTTTGCTATGTCCTCAACTCCCGGCAGATGGGCAAATCCAGCTTGCGGGTGCAGATGACTAAAAGGCTAAAAGTCCAAGGTGTCAAATGTGCCGCGATTGATATGACTCGCATTGGTAGTCATGTGACACCAGAAGAATGGTATGGGGGATTGGTGTCTGAATTATTGCGCGGGTTTCGACTTTCCCGGAAGATTAACTTTAGCAACTGGTGGCGCGATCGCGAAGTTTTATCCCCGGTACAACGGTTAGCAGGTCGAGGTGCAAAAGGTTGGCTGAGTTCGGACGATATTAAACAATTTCCGGGCAAAGATTTACTCACCATTGATCGACTTTGGGTTAAATACAGCCAAGGGCGTTTTGGCTTCAGTGTTCAGAAGCGTATCTGGGAGAGCATTGGCGGTACAGAAAACGCAGACTATGAAATTTATTGCATTTTTTGTAAGCGTGTAGGGTGGGGCGATCGCTTAGGGTTAAGAGAATTTTCCTGGTTATCTTGCTCTGACCTTACATACAATACTACAGCCCCGGTTGGTCATCTTCCTGGAGGGCTATTGGACTGGTTATGGTCGAGTTATAGGAACTCACTACTTATTGCCTCGGAAAATGCTAATAGCGCAACATCTCCTGCGTGGTGGACTATTATTCATGCTCTTGCTTCAAAATTTTCGGAATTATCTAAAGCGGATACAAAATAGCTTGCTTCTCGCTTGCGCGAGTTCTTCACCGTTCACGTTAATTATGTCCACCTACTTATTGTATACCATTAAATTAGAGATCCTTGCCAGTCGTATTAAAGGGGTTTCCGGTGACATATCGTTTTGAGTTTAATCCTTACCAGCGCCAATTTCGACATCCCCTAACTACTCATCATGGCATCTGGAAAGTACGTGAGGGGATTATCCTGCGTTTGATGGATGAAGCTGGGCGAATCGGTTGGGGAGAAATTGCACCACTCCCTTGGTTTGGTTCTGAAACCTTAGAACAAGCCCGACAATTTTGTCAACAGTTTCCATCTCAGTTTACATCAACCGATATTTTCTCAATCCCGGCTGAACTCCCTGCCTGTCAGTTTGGCTTTGAGTCAGCTTGGGATGTTTTAGTCGCAAGGGATGGAAGAAAGAGTCGTATTGAAACGGAAAACACAAGCCAATCGTTATCCCATGCGTCGCTGAAATACAGCTATCTTTTGCCCACAGGGGAAGCGGCGTTAACCGCTTGGCAACAAGGTTGGCAGCAGGGCGATCGCACGTTTAAATGGAAAATTGGTGTTACCTCTATGGAGTCGGAACTGAGGTGGTTTGATCAATTGGTTCAAGCCTTACCCCCATCGGCTCAATTACGCTTAGATGCGAATGGGGGACTCACACAGAATCAAGCAGAACAATGGTTACAGGTGGCGGATCAGGCGGGAATTGTCGAGTTTATGGAACAACCCTTGCCACCAGAGGAGTTTGATGTGATCAAGGCAATGCAGGATCAGTATAAAACAGCGATCGCCCTGGATGAATCTGTCGCCACGTTGAACCAACTCAAAACCTGTTACCAGCAGGGATGGCGGGGAATCTTTGTGATTAAAGCAGCGATCGCCGGATCGCCTACACAACTCCGACAATTTTGTCAAGCCCACGATATTGATGTGGTGTTCTCCTCCGTCTTTGAACGTGCGATCGCCAGAATAGCAGTTCTCAATTTAGCTGTAGAATTATCTCATCCCCATCGAGCCGTTGGGTTTGGAGTAAATCACTGGTTTGTGGAAGACTAGCACAAGAAGGCAGAAAACTCCAACACTGCACTTATAATATAGCCTTACGGGCATACGTTAGGACATTACCCTGTTGCCTATTGCCTATTCCCTATTCCCTATTGCCTTTTCACCTAATTTTATTATCCTAACCTCAATGCGTAGTACTATATGTGCTGTTTCGTCTATTGTTAACGGATAGGTTATTTTCACCGCACTGCACTCGATCATTACCAACAAACAGAATCATTCTTTCCTTACCAGTCTTATGATTCAAGTCAAAACTACACAACCCGAAGGACCTAAAGCCCCCAAATGGTGGCAAAAAATTCAGTGGATTACTAAGCCTCTGGATTACATGGATGCAGCAGGACAACAATATGGTGATATTTTCAATGCTCCCGTTATTGGCAATCACTCCTGTATGTTGTTTGTCAGTCATCCCCAAGCTCTAAAGCAAATTTTCACGAACGACACCAAACAATTTATAGCTCCTCCCGATAGACTTTTGCAGCCAATTGTTGGAGATTATTCGATATTGGTGCTAGAAGGCAATCGCCATCGTCGGGAACGTAAACTCTTATTGCCACCATTCCACGGCGAACGTATCCGAACTTATGGGACTCTTGTCTGTGACTTAACGGCAAAGGTAATGCAGCAAGTGCGTCCAAGTCAAACCTTTGTGGCTCGTTCCCTAGCTCAGGAAATCTCCCTAGAAGTTATATTAAATGCGGTTTTTGGTATTCATGATCCAGAGCGTTTTGGTCAACTGAAGGAACTCATTGCTAGCCTGATGGATCAATTTAAATCTCCCTTCACATCAGGATTACTTTTTTTTCCAGCGCTACAGAAAGATTGGACACCTTGGGGTGCGTTCCGTCGCTTAAAGCAGCAAATTAGTCAGTTACTCTATGCAGAAATTCGAGAGCGCCGTCAACAGAAAGACTTTTCGGGTTCAGACATTCTCACCCTGCTGTTATCAGCACAGGATGAGGATGGTAAATCCATGACGGATGAAGAATTGCATGATGAGTTGTTTACTCTATTAATAGCTGGTCATGAAACGACGGCTACTGCGATCGCGTGGGCGCTGTATTGGGTTTATCGATCGCCTGATGTACAGCATAAGCTGTGGCAAGAATTGAATTCTCTTGGTCAAGAAGCAGACCCGGTGGATATGGCTCGTCTGCCTTATCTTACAGCCGTCTGCCATGAAACGTTGCGAATTTATCCTGTGGTTCTCTTAACTGTACCTAGAGCCGTGAAAGAACCCGTTGAACTGATGGGATATCAGCTACAACCGGGAACCCGAGTTTATGGCTGCATTTATCTCACCCATCATCGCCCAGATTTATATCCCCAATCCCATAGATTTAAGCCAGAACGGTTTTTAGAACGTCAGTTTTCTCCCTATGAATTTTTCCCTTTTGGCGGTGGGATACGTCGCTGTATTGGTGAAGCTTTGGCATTATTTGAGATGAAGTTAGTCCTTGCTAAAATTGTCTCGCAGTATCAACTCACTTTAGCACAGCAGCAACCTGAGCGTCCTCAGCGACGGAGCGTAACCTTAGCGCCTAGCACGGGCGTAAGGTTAATGATGCAAGGTAAAAGATAGGCAAGACAAGAGTGCAGGGGGACGGAGGGGCGAGGGTATTTGTAGGGGCGGGTTTAGGGATTAATATTGATTGTTTCCCCTAACTAGATTGCGAAACCCGCCCTAATATTTTGTTTGGGTGGGTTTAAGGAAATGAGTTCTATTTTAATCGATATCAAACAGCGAAATAATGATTGGCTTATTGGTTTTGACAATCACCAATTCCCAGAAATAAATCAGAAATTATTTGATCAATTTTCCAACTTATCTCGATGTCAAACCGTTCCTAAGATTATTCTGGCTGAATCTAATCCTTGGCGATTCCTTGCTGCATTTAGCGCCGCTGTTAGTGCCGATTGTTCAGTGTTTTTGGGCAATCCCAACTGGACACAACAGGAATGGCAACAGGTTTTAGCATTAGTCCAACCCGATTTAATTTGGGGAGATTTGTCAAGGGTGATTCGTCAAGAGTTATTTGTCAATAATAAGGGACAAGGGATAATCAAGACGGAACCGACAATGGGTGTTTGTAGTCAGCGCTTGATTCGTGATGGCACTAAAGTGCCTACTACGAACATTGATGGCACTAAAGTGCCTACTACAAACCCTGAAATAATGATTCCTACAGGGGGTTCTTCGGGTAAGATTCGCTTCGCTATGCACACCTGGGAGACGTTAATGGCATCAGTGCGAGGGTTTTATCAGTATTTTGACCAGAAGTCGGTGAACTCGTTCTGTGTCTTGCCCGTGTATCATGTGAGTGGGTTGATGCAATTTCTGCGATCGCTAACTACGGGAGGACGATTTGCGAGTCTCCCGTTTAAAGAGGTGGTGGCGGGAAAAGGACGAGAGATTGACCCCAGAGATTTTTTTATTTCCCTGGTTCCCACTCAGTTACAACGCTTACTCCGGGCGAATGCAGCGAATTGGTTATCCCAGTTTCACACGGTTTTGTTGGGTGGTGCGCCAGCGTGGGAGTCTCTTTTAATTGAGGCGAGACAAGAAGGTATTCGCTTAGCGCCAACTTATGGAATGACGGAAACGGCGTCTCAAGTCGTTACTCTGAAACCTGACGCATTTCTGGCGGGGAATAATAGCTGTGGTCACGTTCTTCCTCACGCCCAGGTGACAGTTCGCAGTACAACTGGGGAAATTTTGGGGACGAATCAAATCGGAATTGTCACGATTGTAGCAGATTCGTTGGCTTTGGGTTACTATTCTTCAGTAGATAAGGAAGAATTTCCCCATCACCAATCCCCAATCCCCAATCGTAATGCAACGCCGGATACAATCCCTATGCTGCAATCTGACGATTTGGGATTTTTTGATAATCAGGGGTATTTAACCATTATCGGACGGCACAGTCATAAAATTATTAGCGGGGGTGAAAATATCTTCCCCGCCGAAGTCGAAGCGGCTATTTTAGCGACCCAATTAGTGAGGGATGTCTGTGTGATTGGCATACCCGATGATGATTGGGGTCAAGCGGTTACAGCGGTTTACATTCCCCGTTCATCAGCGGTTTCTGTGGATAGTTTAAAAGCCGCGCTGGTCAAGCGGTTAAGTCGGTTTAAGCAACCTAAATATTGGGTTGAAGTTGAACAATTACCCCGCAATGAGCAAGGAAAAGTTAACTATGAATCGGTTAAAACAATGGCGTTAAACTTTTTATCTAGATCGAGAACACCGATTCATACCAAATCCGCCTTTATTACCCCTTTTTGCCACGGCGATTGAAATCGCAGCTACACAAACAAAGTCCGCCTGCGCGGACTGGATTAGAAAGGGGGTGGCTAACCCGGATTTGGTATCAGTAGTCGAATCATTAGATAGGAGTTCAATTCGGCTTGTCACTGTGGAAAATACGACGTATTGACTAATCACAGAACGTGGGTCGAGGTTCCGATTGTCCGCGATAGCCATTCACTTAAAGCGGTGGGCGTGACATCATCGGGATGCAGCATATCAACTAATCCCAAATCCTGTAACCGTTTAGCCCGAATTAACTGTTCCTGTCGCGGTTTGACTCGTGGTACAATCAGCGCGGGTTTGTCAAAGGAAAGAACTTCGTAGGTGGTATTGTAGCCGCCCCAGCGATTTCAATCGCCTCCTCTTGCTGTAACGTCTCTACATTTATCGAAAAAAATTATGATGATTATTAGGATAATTGATAATTTTGTCCAGGGGAAGCGTCTAATCAAGTGCGGAGGCGATAACCCATTCCTCTGACCGTTTCAATTAAGTCGCTGCCTAATTTTTTGCGTAGATAACCGATATAAACATCAACAATATTAGAACCCGGATCATAATCATACCCCCAAACATGACTAAGTAACTGCTCTCGGCTCATCACTTGTCCGGGATGGCGTAACAGGGTTTCTGCGAGGGTAAATTCTCGTGCGGAGAGTTCAACAAATTGACCCTTAACCCGAACCCGACGAGTCCGTAAATCTAAACTAACTTGACCGATAGTTAGTACCATCTCCTGCTTAGATTTTGGCAAATAGTTATTACGCAACCGCACGCGCACCCGAGCGATGAGTTCTTCAAACTGAAAGGGTTTAGTCATATAATCATCAGCCCCTCCCTCCAATCCAGCGACCTTATCACGGATATCATCACGGGCGGTGAGAATAATAATGGGTATTTGTTCCCCCTGACCGCGCAACTCTTCTAGGACTTGTAAACCATCTTTACCCGGAAGTCCCAAATCCATGATCAGCAGGTCAAATTTGTGGGAGAGAGACATATTCAGCGTCTCTTGAGCATCTGTGGCTACGCTAGTGGTAAATCCTTTCGCTCGCAGCCCTTTCTCAATAAACGCTGCAATACGAGGTTCATCTTCAGCGATAAGAATTCGATTCATGGGGTAGAATATCCTGTTTTGGATCTAGAGGAATGACAATCGTAAATTGAGCGCCAGATCCGAGTCGGCTGTTGAGTTTCACCTGACCCTGATGCGCCTGGGCGATCGCTTGGACGATGGACAGTCCTAAACCTGCTCCTTCAGAACGACGACGGCTATTCGGGAGTCGGGCAAACCGCTCAAAAATACGTTTTTGGTTGGCTGGATCAATCCCTTCTCCACTGTCGCGAACCCAAAAACAAGCATAGTGTTTATTAATAGCTGAACCTAGGGTGATGGTATCACCTTCACAGGTATTTTGGGTAGCATTTTGAGCCAGGTTCGTGATCGCTTGAGTGAGGCGCTGGCGGTCAGCGAAAATTCGACCCGATGCGATCGCGTCCAGTTGCCAGTCTCGCTCGGCTAAGGCTTTGACTTTGGCAAAAAGTTCTTTGGTGAATGAGCCAATGTCTACCATTTCTAGATCTAAAAAATCACGCCCTTCTGCTTTAGCCAAGAGGAGCAAGTCATCAACAAATCGGTTCATGCGATCCAATTCATCTAAAACTAATTCTAAAGTTTCCTGTTGGGCTTTAGGGTCATCATCCCATAATTCCAGGTGTCCTCGAATAATCGTGATGGGTGTCCGCAGTTCGTGACCCGCATCATTAATAAAGTCTCGTTGGCTGGTAAACGCTTTCTGGAGACGATTCAGCATTTGATTTAGCGTGGTTGTCAGTTCCGCAATTTCACCACCGCCTTTTATGGGAATGCGTTGGGTCAGATCCGTTTCACTAATCGAACGCGCCGTTTCTGTTACCGAACGTAGGGGGGCTAGCATCCGTCCAGCAGCAACCCAAGCAATCACGGAAGTAACAACCATGACGATCAAGGTTACTTCAATGATTACCCAAACCACTTCATTGACTTCTTCCTCTTCACCCGCGATGACATTGGCGACGATAAAAAGTCCGCGAATTTCTCCGCCCATTTCCACGGGTTTGACATAATAAAGAATAGAACCTACTGATGTTTCTGTCTGACCTTTGGTTGGTTGGGTCAGATTACTCCAGCGTTTGAGTAGCTCTGAATCCGGTTGTAGTGGGTTGGGTAGTGCTGTCGGACTGGATTTGTAGAATTCACCGTCGATAATTGTGAGCAGAAATTCTCCGTCATTGGGAATATTACGGGATAGAAATATCTCAAATAAAGCCGCCACATCATCGCCAAACGGCTGACCCGTCAAGGGATTTTTTCCTTGTTGGAATAATCGCTGGAACTCCTGTATTTCTTGGATTAAATAGCTGTCGATTCGTTTGTGTACCTCCTCAACTAGAACTTGACGGATCAGCCCAACTGAGGTAAAGGTGAAGCAAACCGTTAGCAGGACATACCAAGCAAGGATGCGAGTTCGTCCTTCCCAAAACAGATTCCGCCAACCCCAACACTGTTTAGTTGTACTCGCCTCATGATTTTGATCAGGGTTGGCTGAGGCGAAGTTGTTACCCAACTTAGTCACGTCGATTCCCTGGTGGTTCGTAAGTTATCTCAAAACTTGATGTTAATCTTAGCGAATATGTTCCTGAATTGACTTCTGCTTGGATGAAAAACTAAGGACTGGATAAATGTTGTTACAGTACCTTCTAACCCTGTGTATTCTATTATACATTGGGTCACACATCAGTTGATGGAGATGTAAATAGACTTAAAATAAAAAAGTAGTCAGGATAGTTCCCACATAGATAAGGTCGTTGCTAGCATCATGTTCTGGATTAAAAACAACCAATAATCCAGGGGTAATTGATAGGGTTTCATTGGCACGCAAGGTATAAAACACTTCCAGATGCCAAGTCGTGTCTTTATCTTTATAGTCTTGATTGTCGATTTGAAAAGTATTATTGATTACCTTCGGCGGCTGACCGATAACAATCCCACCTAAATTTCCGGGTTTACCTAAATCGGGAAATGCCAAGGTGAGGGCATAATTAAAAATATCGGCTTGGGGATCACCAGGTAAATTCAACGCCGTGGCTTGAGTCCAACCCATCCAACCCCCTAAGATTAACTTAGGACTGAGGCGAACGCTGATATCTAAAGCGTAGGAATTAGCCTTGATATGGTCACTTTGATCATCAAACGGATCGTTGGCGCGATCGCTCCCTGTTCCTGTATCGATGATATTGTAGGAATGGACGTAAGCGAAAGCGATGCCCAAGTTATCGTTAGGGTTTAAGGTTAGCTGCGCGATCGCCCCATATTCAGCACCAATTCCTGAGTCTAGTTCATTCGCATCGTCAGCCGCATAACCCAAGCTGAAAGTGGCAATCTCACCCAATTCATAAAGCAAACCGACTCCAGCATCACCCCCTAAATCATAAATGGGATTGCCATCGCCAAACTTGGAAATTGCTGCATTTGGTGCTAAATTGACCTTTCTCGTCGGCGTACCTAAGCCGCCACCTTTGGCAGAAATATAAACCTTGGCATTTTTACCGAGAGGAAAACGATATTCTACTTTGTCTAACTCCAGCTCATTTTCATCTTGCCCATCCAAATCTAACCGCGCCATTTCTGTACCCGTGACATCCTCAAACTCCGGGGCATTTTTGGCTTCTAAACTGACTCTGAGACGGTCTTCTCCGGTGAAACTCGTATCAATATCGAGGCTAATTTTATTGCCGACAGTAAAGGTTGGATCGATATCCTCCTCACTGCCATCTGCCTGAGTTTTACCTGCCAGATAACTAATCGCAAACAGGACTTCCCCTTCCAGAGTTGTGGTTGGATCAAACGGTTTAATATCTATCCGTTCTAAGCGTTCAATAGAGTCTCGTCTCCGCGCCAATTCCGCTGCAAACCCCTTAATTAATCCTTGCAGTTCGGCTAACTCCCTGACCTTTTTGGGAATATGATTTAGGCAAACCTGTAACCGGGCGGCAAACTCGGATCGGGTTAGGGTTCGATTGGTGCGATCGCCGCGATCGGGATATTCAGCTAAACAACCATAGCGTTGGTCTAGAGACTCTAGCACTTGGAACTGCCAATCTGTGGGTTGAATGTCCGAGAGTTGCCAAACTGCGGTAATTTGAGACATGGGGTCAACAGATAACTCATCAGGATGAATCGCTTCAGCAGAACTCTCTGTTGCTTGTGCCATATTACCGCAGAATGAGGCTAGAGTAAACAAAGCTGAAACCATTGCTACAGCTTTGCTCAAATGATTTGACATATCTTTAGCTGGTCAGTATTTACCCTGCACGAGAAACAGGATGGGAAATATGTGGCGTTTCCTAGTCGCGATCGCTGACTAAATGGTGCGTTACGCTTTGCTAACGCACGATGGCGGCGTGACACGCCTAAATTGATGGTAAGAATTGGGTTTGTAGTCAGGGCTTTAGCCTAGATTTTGTTGAATAACAGGGTCAACCCAACCTACAGACCCAAGGCAATAATGCGCTATAGCACAGCATGGCAAAAATAACTAACCCGTTAAAATCCCCTCATTTGTTTATCGTTTGATCAAAGGGTCACATATTTCTAAAGAACGGACATCTCCATCACCTTTTTGGCATAATTCTGTTCGGGAATGTTGGTAGGTTAGCTGTTGCTGAGACTGAAGGTATTTGCGAGCATAGCGATCCGTAATATAGCGGTTGACAACCTTATCCACCGCCAGCAGCGCCTGCTCAATTTGCTTCCGTTTTAACCCCAGCTTCTTACCTAGCTTTTTGAAGCGGTAACTCAGCGGTCTGATAATCGTGCGTCGGCGTCGAGACCCTAACTTTTTGTTGTACTTGGTTTTGAAATATCCATCCTCAACCAGTCCCCATTTTTGGCGCAAGTTTTCTAGGCTAGAGTACATCCAAGCATCACTCCAGCGCAGCATATAGAAGTACATGTCGGTTAATTCTATTGGCGGTCCCGGTACATAGGTGACTAAGGAGTCCGGTTCAAAATAAATTGAGCCACCCGCTTCTTTGACCGTCATACAGAAATCCAAATGTTCTTTAGTACAGAGCATTTTGGCATCGAGATAACCAATTTTTTGGAAAATTTCTCGGCGAATTAACACAGAATGAAACTCAGCAAGTTCGGTTTCAATTCGTTTTAACTGGGGTCGTACCTCTGATACCTGCTGACCTTGTTTGTACATCTTTTCTCGGATATGTCGTTTACCATGAATATCGGTAACAACATGGCATTCCCCTGCGGCAAAGTGAATGGTTTCGTGTAAGGGTTCATCTTGGCACATCAGCGGACCAACCACTGTCGCACCTGTTTCTTCCGCACAAGTGACTAAGGCATTCAACCAACCGGGAGAAACAATCACGTCGTTATCCACAAAGACAAGATATTTGGTATCAACGTAACTCAAGCCAATGTTGCGAGCGTGATTTGGAGACAGGTAGTAATTAGTTCGCACGAGTTGGAACTGTTTGGCTTGGGATTGGGTTTCCAGGTAGCGTTTGATTGGAGTCGGTGAATTGCCATCAACGTACACTAATTTAAAGGGAATGTCTGTATGTTCGTAAATGCTTTCCAGAGATTCTTGGGTGTAGCTAAATCGTTCGCGAGGAACAACAACCAGTGTAACTTGTGGATCTGTCATTGCTGATGAATTCATGTTTAAATTGGCTTGGGTTTCCCTTGTGTTATTTGATGATTCAGATGCTGGTGATAAAGTCATAAATTCCTCCTAAAAATAGATTTTGCCAACAGCGATAAAATTGATTCAGTCATCGAATTAGATGACAGACGTACCATAGCACATCTCTAGATGACGGCTAACTGAGATTACACTAAGCGACGCTCTAATTGAGCAAGTTTTCTAGTTCATAAAGCATCGTTAACTCATCAGCAAAATTTACTGAATTCAACGGATTCATTGTCGGATCATATATTTCCCGCCAATACCTGCCTTGAGTTAAACTCTTCTCCAACAAATCCCTACCAATATTCTGCCAGTACAACGTTTGATTGTAATAATCAATGTTGTCAGACTGACGCCAATCGGTTGCCAAGGTGTTCTGTGCTAACGAGTTAGTTTGCTTTTGCTTGACAGACTTCATCTCTTTCTCATAGGGGATACTAGCCCAATCAGGAGTATTGGTTTCGATAATATAGCGATGAAAAATGTGAGATTTAATTCCCTGACCCTGATAACTAAATACAGCCCGGATAAAATTGGCATTAAGAAACGGAGACAGAACTAAACTTGTTTGGGTATTCTGGGAACCAGATTCACAACGCCTACAGCGTTCAAATAAATAGAAAAAAGTGAGTCGTTTTTCCGGAGATACACCAAAGGTTTCTGCCTGCTGATAAGCGTCTAAGATGAATTTTTTTACATTATCTTTTTGCTGATTCAGCATAGTTTTAGGGATTTTGCGTAACACCCATGACGTTATCTTTTCTTCATACTGACCAACTTCACAGGTCTCGGCTTTAACTTTTCTAGCAAACCAAGGCTTGCCAATAGCCCCAGCATGTCCCATCACCTGAACCCGACCCGAGGAAATACCCGTTGGCTGAGGCAAGAACGTCTTCAATTTATGATTGACCATATTGCCAGCTTGCCATAAAATTGATGCACAAATAGAATAACGCAGCCAATCTGTTGATTCAGGAGGAAGTTCTACTTCCTGCTTAAATCTTAATGGAAAACCCGCAATTTCTGCCAATTGCTTAGCCAAAATCACGTCATAATTATTGGCAGGTCCTTTCACCTTGGCATTCAGGTTTAAACCCAAATGTCTGTAGGTTGAGAAAACAGCGCGACTATCATAACCGCCGGAGAGTCCACCAGAAGCATGGGAAAATAGGGACTGGGTTGATTTGACATAATCGATTAAAGAAGTGCGGGCTAATTCCAGACAGTCGGCTTCTGGCATATTTTCCCGTTGTACCCATTTTTCCAGGACGTTTAACCGCTGTTTAACCAGTCCGTTGACAGACCACTTGTATAAGGTTGATGGTTCAGCAAACTTAATCTGAGAAAAGCCGGTGCAATTTAGCGGAAACCAACCAAAAAAACGACAACACTTGACTGCCCATTCGGCAAAAACGGGTTCCAGAGGGAGATTGAGGGTGGGAAAGGCAAAGATGCGATTACTGAGGATAATTGTGCCATTATGCTCATATTCAAACAGTTGAGCATGACCTAAGCCATCATTGAGTAAGTAAGACTGTTCAGTTGACTTATCGTTCCAGAACAGTAACATTGGAGGGGCAATTTCGCCCAGAACGTTTTCTGGTTTGGCTTGCAATTCTCGCGCCAACTGAGGTAACGCCAAAGTTGGTTGAACCGAAATTCCTCTTTGTTGTAAAACTTGGTGTCCGTTGAGAGGAAAATTGATTGCCAGAACTGAAGTTCGTTCATCTTCTTGATAGAACGGGGCTAGCCATCCGTCAACAGCGAGTTGATAATAAACTAGATGGATATTTCCGTAACTGAGTAATTTTAGCGGCGGTTTTTTGGCAAACAGGGGGGTATAAAGTCGGTCAAATCGGTCTACGACATTGTTGGGGTGAAGATTGGGATCGGCTGAGGAATTTGACCATAATAGAAACAGAATCATCGTCTTGACTTAAATTATTAGGTTTACCAATTCATCAAGTATTCCCAGAAACCGGGTTTCTCGTGAGGACAACAACGAAATATCGGTATAGTATTCCCAGAAACCGGGTTTCTCGTGAGGACAACAACGAAATATCGGTACCCAAAGAAACCCGGTTTCTTGACCGATGTCCTAGGTCTCTACAACAGATGACGTTAACTGTTCTACCCGTGACTGAGTGGATTTTGAATTTAATTGTTGCTGGTAAATTTCCACAAGTTCATCGTTGAGTTTATGCATATCATATTTTTCCTCGACCCGCCTACGACCCGCCTGACCCATCGATTGCCAGAGTTCTGGATGTTCAATTAGATAGCTAACTTTTTCCGCCAGGGTATCCCCATCCCGTTCGGGGACTAAGAAACCCGATGTTCCATTTTCGATTAATTCAGGAATACCACCGTGGAATGTGCCAATTACAGGTAATCCCATCGCCATTGCTTCTTTTAAGGTATTCACTGGTGCATCCTGATTTCCATCAGCAGCCGTCACAGAAGGGGCGATTAAAATGTGAGACTTATCGAGAATTTGAATCAGTTCTTTCTGCTGTTTCCATCCCAAGAGGTTGACAATATGACCGACACCAAGTTCGGCTATCAGGTTCTGGAAATCTTCCTTGAGCGAACCATCGCCAATAATGTTATATTCGATGTTAGAGTGAACCTGGGCGAGTTTCGCGATCGCACGAATCCCGTACTCGATTCCTTTCTTTTCAACCAGGCGTCCCGTGGTAGCAATACGAATGTGACCATCAGCCGGGAAATAGCGGGGAGTAAAGGCAAATTTACTACAATCAATTCCTGACCCCAGAATCCGAATTTTTGTCGCCTCACAACCGAGTTGAATCGCACGCTGTCGAAAAAATTCGCAGTTGGTTAGAAAAAAGTCGCCTTCAGCAAAGAGTTGATCATAAACCTGATCACCCCACTTTTTCAGATATTTACTAATATCAGAACCGCGAAACGTGGTGATTAAGGTTCCCTGGAGTAAACCGAGATTACGAAACAGCAGTCCCATCAATCCTACTGATCCAAATTGACAGTGGATAATGTCGTAAGATTTACCCTCCAGAACAGGTATGGCTTTGTAGAGTAACTTGAATGACTTAGCGCGTTTCCCATACTTAGATACATCCAGTAATTTCCGGCAGGCTGAAGGATTTCTGCCAAAATTATCGATTAGTAATTCATTCGTTTTCAGTTCTCGTAATAACTGATTGTCCGGTGGCGTCGGGGAATAGTAGGTATGCTTGAGTAAGTTGTATTTTTCCACAATAGGATGTACTTTCTCGGTAGGGTTCGCCGGACCATCAAGGGCGTAGATATCCACCTGATGACCGCGCTCCATTAATCCAGCAATTTGATTGAGGATAAATGTCTCGGATAAAACTGGGAAATTTCCCACTAGGAATGCTATTTTCATGGTAAAATTTAATCCAAAAATAGGGTAGACTAATTTTGAGTTTTTTGTCGGGGCGGGTTTCACTACTATCGTTTCTGACCTCATCCAGATGTAACTAAACCCGCCCTGATTGAGTAGAGACGTAGCATGCTATGTCTCTACAAAACGTAGCCGGACTAAACTGTGGTAATGAAAACGGAGGAACCAGCTTCTACAGATTGATTGGAAAACTGAGGCTGAGGTAAGTCGGAATTCAACAATTTCTGATAAATTTCTAAGAGTTCCTGATTCAGTTTATACATATCATATTTTTGTTCAACACGCGCCCGACCTGCCTGACCCATTGATTGCCAGAGTTCTGGATGTTCAATGAGATAGCTAACGTTTTGGGCAATGGCATCAGGATCACGTTCAGGGACTAAGAAACCCGAAATCCCATTTTCGATTAATTCGGGAATACCACCGTGTAAGGTGCCAATTACAGGTAATCCCATCGCCATTGCTTCTTTTAAAGTATTCACAGGTGCATCCTGATTCCCATCAGCCGCTGTCACAGAAGGGGCAATTAGAATGTGAGATTTATCCAGAATTTTCACCAGTTCTTCCTGCTGTTTCCATCCCAACAAGTTCACGATATGACCGACGCCAAGTTCAGCTACCAGGTTTTGGAAATCTTCCTTGAGCAGACCATCGCCAATAATGTTATATTCAAGGTTAGGGTGAACTTGGGCGAGTTTCGCGATCGCGCGAATCCCATACTCGATTCCTTTCTTTTCAATCAGGCGACCTATTGAGACAATTCTCACGCGACCATCAGCCGGAAAATAACGAGGAGTGAAGGCAAATTTATGACAATCAATTCCTGAACCAAGAACCCGAATTTTATTTTCGTCGCAACCTAACTGAATGGCACGCTGTCGAAAATAGTCGCAATTGGTGAGAAAAAAATCGCCTTTTTCAAAAAGCTGATCATAAACTCTATCGCCCCGCTTTTGCAGGTACTTACTAATATCATACCCCCGAAACGTGGTGAGAATTTTACCATTAATTATACCAATATCTCGAAACGCCAGAGCCATGAGTCCAAAAATACCAAACTGACAGTGAATGATATCGTAGGACTTTCGGTTCAAGAAGGGAATGGCTTTATAGAGTAATCGTTGGTCTTTAGCTTCTTTGCCAAATCTTGCCTTATCTATCAGTTGCAGTAAAACTAAGGGATTTTTATCGAGATTAACCAGCAATAATCCTAAGAGTTTCAGCCAACGCCACCCGTCATTTGGGGGACGTTCGGGTGGGTAGTAGGTGCGCTCTAAGAGCTTGTATTCCTTGACAATGGGATGTACCTTAGAGACATCCTCCGGGCGACCGTCGATGGCATAGATATCAACCTCATGTCCATCATCGAGTAAGCCTTTTATTTGATTGAGGATGAATGATACAGACAAGGTGGGGAATGTTCCTACTAATAATGCTATTTTCATGGTTGATTGTTTATGGTTGGGTTCCTTTGGAAATTCTTCTCTCCCTCATCTCCCCCATCTCCCTCATCTTCCCTATCTCCCCGATATTTATCCCTTGCACTACAGGGGCTTGATTAGCACAGGGATAGTGGATAACGCTAATTTTTCCCTGGTGAAGAGGTAAATGATTCAATTCATTGGTACTGATGCCAAGTGTTTGACCGAGAAAGCGTTTGAGGATTGCCTCACTTGCCACAATTAGTCCTGTTAGTAATGGCTGGGAATCCATCATCCCTGATGCAGCGTTCGCGTCAATGGTTTGTTGCCAAACTTGGGGGAAATCATTTCGCGATACCTGTAGCTGTAAAGTTTCTGGATGGTATTGCAGAATTTGTGCCGCTGTGAATTGGGCATTGTCGCGGTCATGATTAATACTGAAGTTAAGGGTTACATCTTCCAGTAATTGGGTTAGTTTTTGAATTTGCTGAGGATGAATGTCACCAGAGGGTATCAGTAACAAGCGTAAACCTTGACGTCCCTCCTTTAGTTTGGGTAGGGTTTTACCTAGATGGGCGGTAAGATTCAAGGCTTCTAGTTGGGCTGACTGAGGCACACCTGCGGGAAAATGTAAGACACTCATACCACAGTTACACTGTTGCAGAGTATGAAAGCGATTAGGTGTTAAACCGATTGCTGTACTAATCAAGGCGCGGTTTGTACCGCCGTGACTCACAATTAAGATAGTTTGACCAGAATGATGAGGTAAAATGTCTTGCCAAAATTGTTGGGCTTGTGCATAAAGTTCAAGGACAGGGAATCGGGGATTGGGGATTTGGGATTGGTAAAATTCTCCCTTGTCTCCTCCGTACCTCTGCACCTCCGCATCTCCGCACCCCGACACCCCCATCTGAAACTGGTGAGGATGTTCTTTCCAGCAGCGATATGCTTGGGAAAATTGTTCGCGCACATACTGAAAAGGTAAGCCTTCCCAAGCAGGGATATTAATTTCTTTGAGCGTTTCAGCTACTCGTAAAGGTGGTAACTTATCGTTAACGGTGCTAATTGCGGCTATAATTTCATGGGCAGTTTGTTGGGTGCGTTTTAGGGGGCTGGTATAAATGGCGTCGATGGGCAGTTCTTTGAGAATTAGACCCGTTTCATAAGCCAACTTGCGCCCTTGTTCAGTTAAGACGGAATCATCACAACTGCCTTGATATCGTCCCTGTTCGTTATATGTACTTCGACCATGACGTATTAAAATAACTCCTGTGCCAGGTGATTGGTGATTGAGACTTGAGTTGCTCCCCTTGAAAAGCGGTGCATTCGTTACATTTTGATTGGCATTTTCGGGGGAAACAGAGTGATTTGAGGATGGGTAGACGAGGTCAGCCATACTATCAATTTGGTTGAATCTTTAACAGAAACAAAGCAGAGGGAAAATGGAAAGGCGATCGGACCAGGGATAGAAAAAGAGGGGGTGTAGGGGCAGGTTTTACAGATAACTTATGGCGACATCTAACGCCCGATTTGAGCGGTGTTATGCCGGGATGAAAGTTGATCATAATCATGATTTTCAATGGCAACTTGTAGCCGATAAAGGGTGGCGTACCGCTGACCTAGACCCATGAGTTCGGCATGAGTCCCGCGTTCTAAGATTCTGCCTTTCTCGATATAGAAAATCTGGTCGGCTGAGGTGGCAGATCTCAAGTCGTGGGTAATCAGAAATGTAGTAGAATTATAAGTTAATCGTTCTAGTGCTTCGCTAACAGCGCGTTCATTTTCGTTATCTAAACCAACGGTTGGTTCGTCTAAAATCACAATTGATGCTTGACGTACTGCCGCCCGCGCGATCGCAATCCGTTGTCGTTGTCCACCTGAAAGTGTCGCCCCCCGTTCTCCCAGGATGGTGTCATAGCCTTGGGGCAGTGCCATGATAAAATCGTGAGCATTCGCCAGGTGCGCGGCGACGATAATCTCATCCTCCGTCGCACCCAGGGAACCATAAGCGATATTGTCCCGCACAGTCGTGGCAAATAAAACGCTATCTTGCAGGACAATACTAATTTGACGGCGCAAGGATTCTAGTTTGTATTCTCGCAAGTCATGTCCGTCAATGAGAATTTGCCCTTCTAAGGGGTCATAGAGGCGCAGGAGTAAACTAACTAACGTAGACTTACCGCCCCCAGAAGGACCCACTAATGCCACCCGTTGACCCGCTTGCACCTGAAAGTTGAGACCGTCTAATATACCTTTATCCGGTTCATAGCCAAAGCTAACATTTTGGAAACGGACTGCACCTCGGAAAGGGGGGGCGTCCACAGCACCCCGCGTATCCCGAATGTCAGGAACCGTATCCAGGAGATCAATTATCCGTTCTCCGCAAGCTGTGGCTTTGGCAATCTGTGCCGTATACCTAGCCAATTGGCGTGTGGGTTTAAAGGCGGTTTTCAGGTAGGTGATAAATACCAGTAAATCGCCCGGTGTCACCACCTTAGCCATGACCAATTGTACCCCGCGCCACAACACCAATGCCGTCGCGATCGCCACTAATATCTCTACGGTGCGTTGCAATCCCGCCGACAATCGCTGCGTCTGCGCCCCTTCTGCTAAACTCTTCTGGTTTTGGCTAGCAAACGAATCCTCTAACATTCCTTCCAAAGAGAGGGCTTGCACCACTTTAATCGCCCCCATCGATTCCGCCACCGTCGCCGCCATTGCCCCTTCCCGTTTGCGCTGCTGGCGGGCAATTCCGTGAATCCGTTTGCTAATTTTCAAGGTGGAGATCACAAACAGGGGAAAAATCGCGATCGCAATCAGGGTTAATTCCCGATTCAGCCAAAACATCACGCTCACTATACCAACAAAGGTGAGGGAGTTAACAATTAGTGGTAAAGCTGCCGTTACTGCCACCTCACGCAGTTTATCGGTATCATTAGTAATGCGAGTAATCAGGTCACCACTTTTTGCCTGGTTGTGGAAGGAAAGGGACAGACGCTGCAAGTGAGCATAGAGTCGGGCGCGGATATGGGTAACAATACGAGTCGCCGCTAGAGACATCCCCACCAAACCAATATAAGCCGCCACAGAACGCAACCCCGTCGCCACCACAATCGCCACGGTTAAGATAGTCAGCAGTACAATGGGTTCAGCATTATCGAGTAAGGGGATAGTCAGGTCAGGCGTAGCCACATCCGGCACAATCAAGCGGTCAAAAATTAATTTTAGGGGCCACGGTTCTAAGAGTCGGATCACAATTTCACCCACCAGTCCCAAGCATGCGATCATAAGTAAAACGCTCTGCTTACGGATTTGGGGCCAAAATCGCTGCACAATCCGCTTCATTGCGGGTAAGGCTTGCTGTATGTTTTCTGGGCGTTTTTGTTTCATTATCAAGTTCAGTTGAGTGTGGAAGGATAGAAGGGTAGAAGAGTAGGAAGTTAAGAATATTTCAGTGACCAATCAACAATCAACAATCAACAAGCACCCATTAAACCAACCTAACCCTAGCCATAGCCGGAATCTCTTGCTGTTTTAAAACCTGCTGATACACCCAGTTCCAGTTCTGTTGTTCTCCAGAAGGAGTAAGTTGGGTTTTAACTTTACTCTGAGCGGCAATTCCTAACTGTTGGCGTAAACTTGGCTGATGAATCAACTCTCGGAATGCCAGGGTTAATTCCTGGCTAGAGGCAGGATTTACTAGCAAAGCATCAATCCTATTTTCCAAAATCTCACCAATCGCATCAACCGTGGTTCCCACAATGGCTCTACCTGCCAGCATCGCTTCGAGTAAAGCATTGGGACAGCCATCATGTAGGGAGGGAATGGCAAAAATATCCAGATAAGGCAGGTAAGCTAGGGCGTCTTGGCGACTAATCTTTCCAGTAATTAACACTTGATTAGCAATACCACTACGGCGAAGTTCTTGTTCCCAGTACCCCCGCTCTTTTTGCACAAAATCTCCCACCAGCAGCAGCGTTAATTCGGTTTCTTGAGCCAGTTCAGCACAAGCATCTAGTAAATATTCCAATCCTTTTTTATCGCGGAAATTACCCACTGAACCAATCACCGTTCCCCGGAACTGCTCAACTAACGCTGGGGTGGTAAATTGGTCAAAATTAATGGGCGCGATCGCGTTTAAAAAGGCTGAGGATTTCTCCTGGATACTGGGAACCAATACCCTAGCTCGATTCATTAAATCCTGGCTAACAAATGTTACCCATGAAGAATTATCCAGCGTCCAGGTAATTTGTCCATGCTGCTGGGGACTAAAGCTATGCTTATGCAGGTCAGCCCCGCGAACACTATTGATAACAGGCAGATTGTTTTCTCGCGCCAGAAGTGTGGTTAAAAACCCAGTTTCGTTAATAAAAAAGCCGTGAAATATATCAAACCTATGGAGTTGATGTAACTGTTTTAATTGACTATAAATATCACACAAATAATCTTGTTCTTTTGCACTCGTCGAACGAATGGCTGGCTTGAGGCGATGCACCATAATCCCATTCTGTTCAGTCGTTTGACAACTAGAGCGTCTGTATTCGCCAGCCAACGCTTTTTCTCGTTCAGTCCGGAAAACCGCTCGGAAAACCGCAACATGGACTTTATAGCCTAAATCTTTTAACATTTGAGCGATACGCTGAGCCGACTCGCCCACACCCCCAACATCAGGGGGATATTCTAGGGTCGTTAGACAAACGTTGTGTCTCATGATTACGGTAGCTGATTGGGCAGAAGGATTTAACGGATGAGAAGGCGCAGAACTACAATTCTCCTGGTTTCCGCCCCTGCTGAATCAGCTAGGGGTTAACTTGAGTAACAGCTTTGATGCTGCTATCCATAGCTTTACAAATCTACATGAACTTTTAATGAAACTTTTATGAGAAGAGTCTCATGGGAACACCTGTGTAAGCCGTTTAGGGGCGACCCGCCTACCTAAATTAACAATTCAAATCCACTAAAATTACTCGGGTCGCCCACCTTAAGCTAGGTTTGTAGTTGCGCTGTCTTCTTTAGAGCGCAGAGTGTCAAAGATAGGTCACGCTGCCACCTCTTGGTTCTGGAAAAGCCCCCGCAAACAAGCACTTGTCTTATCCACACCATTGAAATCAAACGTAGCGGCTGTTGGTTGTTCGTTGAGATAAGTGATTATTTTGTGGGCAAAGGTTTCAGCTTGTAAGTCTTCGGAACAAATTGCTTTGACAATGCCTAGCTGTTCTAACTTTTTGGCACGAATCGTCTGTTCTTGATCATTATTGCCCGTAAACGGCAAAATTATTGCCCGAACCCCCGTCATCAAAATATTCATCGTCGTGTTGTATCCCGACATACTAATCGACAAATCAGCCTGTTGCATATAATTCAACAGGTGAGGGGTATAACGTTCAATCGTGATATTGGTTTGACTTGCTGCCAGATTTTGCAGGTTGGCAAACACAGCGTCGGGAACGAAGGGTCCGGTAAATATCTGGATATGATGAGGTAACCTTGCTTGTAAAAGTGGTGCTGTTTTAACCACAGATTCGAGTAACTCATGTCCAAATCTGCCGCCGCCAACACTCACCAAAATCATCGGTTTTCTCAGAGTAGGCATAGCCTGAATCTCTGGGGGACACTGCACGACATAGCCAGTGTAATGTACCTGGCAATTAAGATCATCCACCCGCGAAAAACTCTCTGCCAACGGTACGAATTTGGGATCACCATGAATCAGCAACATATCAAAATACTGATTCATTAACCGACAAACTTTCTCTTCATGACGTACCTGATTTTGCTTGGTGACTACGATATCGCGCAAACTGCTAACAATTTTGGTTCCTTTGGCTTTAGCCTCTTCAAGAAGCGGAATTAATTCAGCCGAAAATCGCCGTCTGCCAAAGGGAAATAGCTCAACCATGAGAACATCGGGTTGGAACTGCCCGAATATCTCCAGCAATTGATTTTTGCGAATCTCTAAAACTTCATCTACGCTGTTGAACCCGGCGGGAATTTGCAGGTTTTGAAATTCTGAGTCGGTTTTAATCGCTGGCAGATTGACTATTTCAATCTCTGGAGGAACTTTAAATCCCTGGATCACTTCCCCACCATTAATAAAACATACGTGAAAATCGGGGATCAGACCTCGGACAATTTCCATGCTGCGGATTAGATGTCCAATTCCCAGAATGTGTTGGCAATAAAACATGAGTTTTTTCATCGGATCAATATCTCCAGGTTGTTGTTGGTCATTTTGTCAATGATAATCAAGCTTGTTGTGTGGAAATAACTTGGGGAAAAAGAATGGGTTTTTTGGATACAAGTCGGGTTGTCGGACTATGTAATAAGGTGTGGATATCTTGGGCAATCTGATGCAGTGCATCCAAGTCCAAACGAGAGACAGGGGGAAAATGGTGACTTCTGCTATTGAGTTGTTCTAAAACGGCATCCATCAAAGCCGCAGGTGTCAGCAAATCGGGATGAATAGTTTTGAATAAACCAAGACCAGCCATGCGTTCGGCGCGAATCCATTGCTCTTGAACCGGTTTAATCCGGGGAACCACAACTGCCCGTTTATTCAAGGAGATAATTTCGCAAATGGTGTTATAGCCACCCATAGAAACAACGGCGTCAGCCGCATCCATGTAACTGGCAATGTCGTCAGTAAATTCGCAAATCTGAACCTGTGGATACGGCTGGATTTTCTCCTGCAATGCCTGTCTCTGAAAAAGTGGCATTTCCGGTCCGGAAATAATCAAGCTTTTGATGTTATGCTGAGGGGATAACTGTGCTAATCCTTGCAGATAGGTATCGACTAAATCGTAGCCATCACCACCACCCCCCGGTGTGACTAAAACAAATTTCTCATCTGGCTGAATTTGCAATTCCTGACGTAGGACGTGACGCGGTTTTTGTCCATAGTCTCGGCGGATATAGCCGCAGAACCGTACTTTTTGGGCAATGCAGGGTGAGAATTGATATTCCCTGGAAAGGTCAAATACCTCTGGCATACCCACAACTAGCACTTGGTCGTAGTACCATTGCAGCGCGTCATAGTAGCCATACTTTTGCCATTCTTTGATGGTAGGTTCAGGACTGTCCAAAATATCTCGCAACAGCAACACCAGCTTGGTTTCCGGAAGGCGGAGTTTCAGGTAGTCCAGCGTCGCTTTCAACTCTTCTTGTAAGCCGTAGGGCTTTTTATCCACCAACAGCAAATCAGGCTTGAAATTGACGGCTGCGACTTTAATCAAGTCAGAGCGCAGTTTCACCGTTTCATCAGCGGCTGTGTTTAGATATTTAGCCGCCACTTCACCGGATTCATTGCGTCCAAAGCAAGGTAGTTTAATATAATCGAGTCCCCGAGGCATCCGGAAGCTATGCAGCACAGGCGAACCTGATACCACTAAAATTGAGAGTCCAGGTATAGCATCAAGCAGGTGATTGCAGATGGCTAGCATCCGGCGGATGTTACCGAGACCGAACGAATCGTGAGAGTAGACCATCAGTCTCATGATTAAATATCTCCCAGTACGTTTATGCCGACAGTCAACTCATCGTCTATGTCTACTGTTTTGAGTGTCTCAATCCTGGATGAACGGCTGGTGAAGTATTTGTGAACAAATGTAAAAAAATGATGAGAAACTTTTCATAAAAATGTTTCATGGTGAAAGGCACTAAGTAGTCAGACAAAAGTAAACGGCACGTTTGCATAAATTAACAACTGTCGTCCACTCAATTTACTCGGGTCGCCCTCTCCTCAACTGTTTGTGTCAGAACGTATTTCTTGAGCGTTTCCACCCAAAAGGAGATAATTGAGTCATAATAGAGTACGACTAAAACCATGACGAACTATCCTGATTGGTCTAGCAACGGCTACCAAGTCCTCCGCGAACTCGGACATAATCATCTAGGTGGCAGAGTTACCTATCTTGCCCTTCAACTTAACACCCAAAAACCCGTCGTCATCAAACAGTTTCAATTTGCCGCCTTAGATGCAAGTTGGGCAGAATTTGAAAGTGTTGAACAAGAAGTCTCCATGCTACGGGGTCTGAATCATCCGGGTATTCCCCGTTACCTTGATTCTTTTCACACCCCTGATGGTTTCTGCATGGTACAATCCTACATTGAGGCAGAGTCTTTAGCCACTCCACGGCGTTGGACTCCTCAAAAGATCAAGCAGGTTGCCCTTGCTGTTCTCCAGATTCTGGCAGATTTACAATCTCGAACCCCACCAATCATTCATCGAGATATCAAACCAGAAAATATTCTGTTAGATGAACAATTTAATATCTATCTAATCGACTTTGGTTTTGCGCGGACAGGTGGTGGAGAAATCGCGGCTAGCAGCGTCGTCAAAGGAACGATGGGATTTATGCCACCTGAACAGTTATTTAATCGACAGTTAAGCGCCGCCTCTGACCTTTACAGCTTAGGTGTCACCTTAATTTGCTTACTGACGGGGACAAAATCTGCTGATATCGGCAATTTAATGGATGCCAATTATCACCTTCATTTCCAGCATCTGGTGCCGCCACTACAGCGAGGATGGATGAATTGGTTACAAAAAATGGTTGAACCTCGACTGGCTGACCGTTATCAGAATGCGGCAGATGCGTTAGCCGCACTCAGACCGATTAATGTTAACAGTTTACCCAAAGTCAGACTCAGCCGAAAAACGTTGGAATTTACCGCTTCCCACTATGGAGAGAAACTGACACAAACGATTAGCCTTACTAATCCAATTCCTAATACAGTCTTGGCAGGAAAATGGAAAGTTGATCCCCATTTTCGTGATCCCCCTCATACTCCTTATGACCACCCGTGGATATCATTTACACCGCCGAACTTTGAGTCGAACAAAATTGATTGTGAAATCACAGTAGATACGAGCAAACTCTGTGCTGGAGCGACTTATCTGCGCCAGATTTTATTACGCAGCAATTCTTCGCCCAAAACCCATGCTCTCACTATTAAAGTTCAGACAGCATCATTGCCACAACGACCAAAACCTGATGGATTATTTTTCTTAAGATTAAACATTTTATTCTGGATACCAATTGTACTCGTATGGCTGGCTTACCTCCCAAAAACTTCCCTGACTGGGTACATCGCTGTCACTTTTTTACTTTTGCTATTCGTCTGGTTTTTAGCCATAGAGATTATGGCAAATGCAATAACATTAGGCAAAAATATTAATCACATGAATCATTTTGTGGATGTAATTGTAACTATTTTAATGTCTATACTTTCGAGTGTGCCTTTAGTGGTGCTGCCTTTTATTGCCGCTATAAAATCAACGTTAATACTAGAAAATAAATTGTTTTTTCCAGTTTTGATAATTGGAATAGTATTTTTGTTGCTTTCTTTGCCAAGATTGGTTCCAGAAAAAGGTTTAGAATCTACCGATGATTTGTATTTATTTTCCTTCTTAATTACTATGTTATTTTTGCCTATATTTATCGAAACATCACCTTTGTTAGTAATTATACTGCCAACACTAGGTATACCGATATTTTTGTTCATGTCTAGGTTAATTTGTGCAGTAATCTGGGAATTAGTAAGGGCAATATTCAAGGATCAAAATAAAATAGGATTTAACCCAAAAGATACCACCGCAGCAATTCTGATTAGTGGTGGACTAGGGATTAGTTTAGCCTCGGTATCTATCGGGATTTCCACCTTTTTGTCACAATTTGGACAGCCCCATTTTGAAATATTTGAACATTTTTTTGTACTAATTGTCACCATTACTCCTGTTACCATTATTAGTTATCACCTGATCAAACTAATTTTAAAAAAGGTTCACTACCTAAAAATTATCAACCAATATCGCACCTCTGAACCCTATCTAATTAAGCCATAAGTCAATCGGTACGAGTTCTTAGTTACTGGTTATTACTCAATTAACAACTCAATAAAAACAATGAACTCCTTTCCTGATTTTTCCAATTACGGCTATCAAGTTATCCGCGAACTCGGTCATAATCGTGCCGGAGGTCGCATTACTTACCTTGCCACTGAAATTAACACAGGTCATTCTGTCGTAGTTAAACAATTTCAGTTTGCTCGCACTCGCACCAGCGCCAGTTGGTCAGACTATCAGGCGTATGAGCAAGAAATTAACGTCTTACGTTCCCTCGACCATCCTAGTATTCCCCGTTATCTGGATTCCTTTCAAACATCAGCAGGGTTCTGCATGGTGCAAGAATACAAAAATGCACCATCATTGGCAACTCAGCGAACCTGGACACCGGAACAAGTTAAACAGATTGCTATCTTAGTTCTAGAAATTATCCAATACTTACAATCACAAATTCCCCCAGTCATTCACCGAGATTTGAAACCGGAAAATATCTTAGTGGATGAGCAAATGAATGTTTATCTGGTGGACTTTGGGTTTGCCCGGACGGGTGGTGGCGAAGTGGCTGTCAGCAGTGTCGTCAAAGGCACATTAGGATTTATGCCGCCGGAACAAATGTTTAACCGTCAACTCACGGTTGCTTCTGATTTATATAGTCTCGGTGCAACATTAATTTGCTTACTCACGAACACCGTTTCTACAGAAGTTGGCAGTTTAATAGATGAATCCAGTCGGATGAATTTTAAACAGCGGGTTCCTCACCTCAGTCAAGATTTCATTAATTGGCTACAAAAAATGGTAGAACCCAATTTTAAAGACCGTTATTCCTCAGCAGAAGCAGCATTAGATAGTCTTGTTCCTCTACAGATATTGCGCTCAATTCAAGTTCCTAAACTTGTCTGGATTAGGGTTGGTTTGGTTGGTGTTAGCGTTGCTGTATTATTGCCACTTTTCATCAATATACTGTCTAAGCTAGAGTTTCATACTCGCTTGCAAGTAACCACAGAACCCAATTCCAGCGAAAATTTAAAACGTCTCTCCATCACCGAAGAACGGATTTATTTTTCAGTAAGTTTAGAAAATCTGGAAGAATCGGAATACAATAGCAGTTGTCAGATGTTTGACCAAGATGGTAAATTAGTTGCTATGGGAGAATCGACACTCAACGCTTCATCAGAGGGATTAAAGGCTTGGTGTTGGTACGATTTTCAAGATGCTGATCAACCAGGACATTGGACGTTTAAATTTTCTGTTGATGGTCAAACTGTAGCGCAAAAGGATTTAGAGGTCTTACCTTGAGGGGGTTTCACTCGTTGGGAGGACAGTGGATTGTACCCTTAATGAGTTTGGGGAGAGTCGTGGGCAAGGTATGACCTTCAACAGCACAAACTTTAGTTAGGATAGTCATCTTATCAGTTCCCTCGACTTGAGTTGCAAATACTGCACCAAGATAATGTTTAAGTTCGGGATGTTGAGCTTGGGCAATAACAATTATACTCTGTGGTAATTCTGTTGTGGATTTGCTGACATTCAATGCTGGAACAGGTCGCATTGGTGATACAATGTGGTAGTCATAGGATGCTGTTTCTGTATTAAGTTTTAACTCTAAGTCGGCAATTGACCTGGCAAAATGACCTGATTTGAGATAATCAGCTTGTAGCGCTTGGTTAATTCTATTAATGTTTGTTTTGGCTTCTGCCTGATAATCAGCTTTTCGCGATCGCTTATTGGTTTTGTCAAGATTGAGGATTCCTGTTTCCTGTTGAGAATAAGTACAGAAACCAAACCAACCATTACACTTAAAGTCATAATTGGGTAATAGTAAGCTAGCCGTCACACAACTGTAAAGAACCATTCGCACTAGCCACCCTGACAGAGTAAAGCGATGCTTTTGATTAAATGCTGTTGGGGAGGGTGAACTCTTAGTCATTGTTCCCGTATCTACGGCTAATACCCAGTCAGCTTTTGTATCCCCTTGGAAACCTTGAGCCTTTGGTCTTATCTTTTTTCTGCCTTAAAACCTTGCCCTGATCAAAAGGTGAGCTGTTAACCCGGATGAGTAATGTTACGGACTATTTATTGGGAATACAGTAGATACACCCAATAATTTTGTAGATGCACCCGAGTTTCAGCACCCTGACTTAATCAATTGTAAGTGAACTTTTCTAAGTGGGGATGAGGGGTGTCACCCCACATCTGCTCCGCTCGACTTGAATTCACGCACTGGCTTGTTCCAATACCTGGGAAGAGTTTCGGACTAACTGGAGATATAAGTCACTGAGTTGATGCGCCACACCATCCCAGCTAAACTTATCTTCCACCCGCTGTCTTGCCCTTTGACCCAATTGATTGCGCCAGTCGGGGTTCGACAAAATCCGGTCTATTGCTTCAGCAAACACCACCTCATCTTTAGGCGGCGCCAGTAATCCGGTTTCTTCAGGTACAACCGTAAACTGCAACCCACCGACATCACTGGCAATAACGGGTGTACTACAAGCCATGGCTTCAATTGCCACTAAACCAAAGGGTTCATAGTGACTGGGAACCACACAGACATCAGCCGCCGTATAATAAACCGAGAGAAGTTCATCGCTAATGCGTCCGGTAAATAGGGTAATATCCCTCATTCCCAGTTCATCAACGATCGCCTCTATCCGTTCTCGCTCAATCCCGTCACTTTGACCGGGACGAGATCCGCCACCAATAATCAGTTTCACTTGGGGATCATGGCGGATTTGGGAGCAACCCACGGCGCGAACCAGAGTTTCTATGCCTTTACGGGGATCAAAGCGTCCCACATAAAAGATGATTTTCTGATCAGGATGCCATCCTAATTGTTGTCTGGCTTGAGGGCGGTCAATTGCGCCAAAGCGTTCAATGTCTGTCCCACAGGGAATGATCTGAATATGACCCTTACTCGAAACCAGCGATCGCATATGGTCTCTTTCCTGGGGAGATGTTGCCACAGTTCGTTCTGCTGTCTCTAACACCGCTTTTTCCACGTCCAAGCGAGTCCCTGCAATCATCGGGATCGCTTCGACTGACTGATACTTCACCGCACCTAGAGAATGGTAGGTATGAACTTGGGGAATCGATTGCCGCTTTTTCCACTGCATCCCCACCCAAGCGGAAATCCAATAGTTGGTATGCACTAGGGAATAGCGAACCCCTTCCCACTCCTGAAACCGCAGCAGATTCTCTAAGAATTCCCCGGTATAGCCAAAGATTTTATCCCGGGGGACAAATGCCTCTGGACCCGCTTTCAACCGAATCGTCCGACAACGGGGGCTATGGTCTACGATAGTCGGAGCATCAGCATTGGCTTTTCGGGTAAACATATCTACATGCCATCCCCGATGGGCAAGGGCTTCACCCAGATGGCGCACGTAAACATTCTGTCCACCCGCTTCTTCTTTACCAATTTCTACGGCGGGATCGCCATGAACGGAGATGAGAGCAATATGCTGTCTATGTTTACTGTTCATAGGTTGGTCTAATCCTCGATTTCAACAAGGCTTAAAGTTGATTAAGCGTTTGATACTTGTGCGGCTTTTTCCGGCGTTCAGGTTTTTGGTTGAGAAAACCTTAAACGCTGAGCGCTTTGTCCGCATCAGACTACAGGATGGTAAATGTTATGAACCCTTAACTTGCCATCAACAAAGGGTGATCTAACCGCTTCTAAAAACCTAGACAAACCTACCCATCAGTAATTCTGCCTTGGTATAAGTCCACGGTGTAACTTTTGGTCGATAACCCTATCAGTGGGAATACTTGTACCACATTTGCCTCCCTTTTACTTTTCGCAGAAATAGTGAAGTAACTGAAACGATTTCGGTTCAGGCTGGTAGTTCCCTACAATAGAGCTTGAGAAAGGATTTTCTCTTTCAGGTCATGGACGACTTTACCCGACTACACCAAATGTCATACGAAACCTCATAGTGTTGTGTTACAGCTTAAAGGGTGCAGACTTAGCAATAGCGAATGAAACGAGCTAGGTTTTACTGGTTTGAAAAGAGTATAGCTTTTAGATCTTAAAGTTGCAATATGTAAAGAAAAATTTAGTTCTGTGAAGATATTGCTCGGGTTAACTACCCCCGTTTGGGTGGGGACAAGTCAGAGGGCATCCAGAAGGCAGAAGGCTCCAGGGCAGAAGATCAGGGTAAGGTGACAAGGTAGAAGAGATAATTTCCATCAAGTTACCCCTAGACAAAAAGGGATTATCATCTGCTATGATAGTCAAGCACCGCCTTGGAGAGGTGGCTGAGTGGTCGAAAGCGGCAGATTGCTAATCTGTTGAAGTGTTTAGGCGCTTCCGAGGGTTCGAATCCCTCCCTCTCCGTTTGATTAACTCCTCAAGATGAACTAAGCCATTGGTTCAACGTTTGCCATAGCCAGAAATCAGAAATGACAAATGACGAATGACAAATGACGAACAACTAAAGCAATGCTTTGAGTAATGCCTGAAGCTTGAGTTGGATTTCTGCCAGTTCTTTGTCGGGGTCAGAACCTGCCACAATTCCCGCCCCAGCGTAGAGTCGAGCGCGGTAGGTATTGTCATGAGTTGGAGAAGAGGGGTTGCTGTCGATTAATGCTGAACGAATACCGACGATGAACTCACAATTCCCTTGATAATCGATCCAACCTAACGGCGCAGCATAGAGGGAACGGTCAAAGGTTTCGTAGCGGCGGATCTGTGTTTGAGCAATCTGGGTAGGGACACCTGCGACAGCAGGGGTAGGATGAAGTTGGGCAACAATGTCTAGGGGGTGGACATTGGTAAACAGTTGGGCTTGAATCGGTGTCCACAGATGCTGGATGTTGGAGAGTTTAAGCAGTTGGGGCGCAGGTAAGTATTGGGGGATGAGTCCCAACTCAGATAAGCGTCGAGTGATAAAATCGAGTACAAATTGGTGTTCGCGCTGCTCTTTTTCAGAACCAAGCAAGCGATCGCCAAACTCAGCATCTTCACTGGCAGTTCTTCCACGGGGCGCTGATCCAGCTAAGGCATCCGTTACCACGAGATGGTCACGAATACTAATTAACCGTTCAGGACTCGCACCGAGAAAGTTCTGTCCTTTACCATTGCTGGCACAAAAAATATAGCAATCCGGATGGCGTTGGCGCAGATTCTCCAGGGAGTGGATGACGTTAAAGGGCTGGTGGGAAAAAATATCAACGGCATTAGCCAGAACAATCTTACTAAATTCATTTGCCTGGATCAAGTTTAATGCAGCGACAACCGCTGACTTAAACGCTTCCGTATTAATGGATTTGGGCTGGATCAATGGAGAGGAATTAATCCGGGTCAGCGAACTGGGTTTAGGGTCGGAAAAGTTAAGTTCAGCAATTTGATGATAGAGTTGTTGCAAGAGTCGTTTAATGTTGACGTGAGGAGTAACTTGAACATTCGCCACTAATGTACCGCTATTCCCCCGAAACGCCACTTGCCAACGGGGAAGAAAAATGGTAGCGGCTCGAAACGGGTAATTTTGATTTAAAGCAAAAAATGTAAAAAAGCAAAAAAAGTGCGGTCCGGCAAAAAAGATAGTTTTATTTCGTTCGCTCCAAATCCAAGTGTCTTTTAGATAATTCTGGATAACGGTCTTAGCGTGTTGAAATCGATTACTTCCTTCTAGTTCAGCATAGATCGCGGCATCAATCGCCAGAATCGCTTCATTTTCCTTTCTTTTTTCTAAATAAAACTGGAATTGTGAAGTTTTACCCAAAATTTGCAGTACCGCCAGAGGATCAACCCTGGGAATTGGCACAGAAATACTGGCAATTTGAGTGCAGCCTTTCTCAATCGATGCCTGCTGACAAGCGACAAGGAACTGGTATAGCTCCTTGTGGTCTGGCAAGCGATCGGTATGAGATGATGATAAATACGCCATGTACAAGAGGATTGCAGATTTTGGGTGATCCAGGCAAGACAGTTTCCCCAGATGTCGGCTACACGACTCAACGTTCCTGCCTTTCTATCTACCATTGCATATTTTGCCCAGTCAGCCATAAGGGAGTTAATCCAGTTGACTGAATCCCCCGCCTTATGGGTAAAGTGTTACCTGTTGCCTCAGCCCGGAAAAATTTGAATGAAATTGCCTGATGGTCCGACGTTGCCGTTTTTTGTGCAAACGCTGCAACTCATCGCTGATCCGCTTAAATTTCTCGACCTCTGTACGCAGCATTACGGCGATGCCTTTACCCTCCGCTTACTGGGTCGGAACTCCCCACCTGTGGTCTTTTTCAGCCACCCCCAGGCAATTCAATCCATATTTACCACGTCCTCGGATAAATTTGAGTTGGGTAAAGTCACCGATGTCTTCCGCCCTCTGACAGGTTCTACCTCCCTGATTATGTTAGATGGACAGCAACACCAGGTCATGCGGGGGTTGTTGATGCCGCCTCTGCATGGGAAACGGTTGCCTACCTACAGTCGGCTGATACGGGATATTACCACCGATGCGATCGCGGATTGGCAGCCCGGATCATCCCTTCGCATTCGGGACTACATGTCGGAAATTTCTCTCGAAGTCATCTTACGGGTAGTGTTTGGTCTGAATTCGGGCGATCGCTATGACAGGCTGAAACAACTGATTGAACCCTTCTTGAACAATATCACCTCCCCCCTGAACTCCATCCATTTTTTCTGGACACCATTGCAGCAAGATTTGGGTGGGTGGAGTCCCTGGGGCAAGTTTGTACGGCAACGGCAGCAAATTGATGATTTAACTAATGAGGGGTTTGGGGAGCTATAAATCTCGCGCCATACATTTCGACTTCGCTCAATGTTGGCGCTGAGATGCCTTCACTCCCCAAGTCAATTGAGTGAGGCTCAATGCCTCCGAAATTGACTCTTACCGCAACTTGACACTTACAGTAAAAGGCATTATGATCAGTGATTCAAAAAGTATGGGCAAATGAAGTCGATGCTTTTCCCTCAATTTGTAGTCAATCCAATAACCGGATGGCAGATCAAGCTACCCAAATTGGGAAAAGTTCAGATCAATTTACACCGCCCAATCCCTGATGGGTTTGTAGTTAAGCAGGTTAGGGTAATTAAAAAAGCGGTGGGTTGGTTTACCGTTATCAGCATTTGTTCTGATATTTCTATCCCTGATGCTGTGCCTCATGGTCACTTTATTGGGGTAGATGTTGGATTGAATAGTTATTTGGCTACCAGTGATGGCTTCGTAGAACCGGGGCGCAAATTCTTCAAGAATATGCACCGTAGGCTTAAAGTGCTGCAACGCAGACTATCCAGAAAAGAGAAACGTTCTAGGAACTACGAAAAAGCCAGAAGCAAAGTAGAGAAATTACACAACCATATTGCATTCAAGCGAAAAGACTATCAGTACAAGCTAGCCCATAAGCTATGTGATATGGCGGGAACTATCTTCCTAGAAGACATTGATTTCCGCACCATGGCTAAAGGATTCCTGGGCAAACATACGATTGATGCAGCGTTTGGTCAGTTCAGGGATATCCTCTATTATGTGGCTAAACAACGCGGTGTTTATGTCGCTGAAGTTGACCACAGAGGCACATCCCAAACTTGTCCAAATTGTCGCATTGAGGTTAGGAAAGAACTATCTGATAGGTGGCATAGTTGCCCAGAATGCAAATATGAAGTCGATAGGGATATAGCCTCGGCACAGGAGATTTGTAACCGAGGTTATGAGCAACTGAGTACCCAGGGACTCTGGGGGAAAGAAATTGGCTGTCAAGTCGGGCTGTCGGGGGCATTTAGCCTAGATAAGTGGCGCAGGGCAGCAATGTCCAACAGTGATGTTGGAAGCCCACACCATAATCTATGATTTGGTGTGGGAGGATGTCACTCACCTTGTTATTACTGGGTCACGAAACCACGGCGTCTGCTTTGGCGTGGGCGTTTTACTGGCTGCATCGTCAGCCGTTATGCTTAGAGAAATTAACACAAGAGTTAGACAGCCTGGGAGAGAATCCAGACCCTGATGCGATCGCACAACTCCCCTATCTTACGGCTGTCTGTAAAGAAGCGCTACGAGTGTACCCGATTGCCTTAATTGCTCAACCGCGTCAGGTGAAAGCATCGGTGCAGATCCAAGGGCTTGTAGCAGTCGCCTAAATGCCTAGATTTATCTATAATCGACAAGCGAGATTTCCACGGAAAAATCTATGGGTCGATTGTTGTCTATAGGGGAAGCCGCCGCCGTCAAGGGAGTGTCTATTGACACCTTGAGGCGATGGGAGAAAGAAGGAAAGATTCAGTCGATACGAACACAAGGAGGACATCGCCGCTACGATATCGACAATTTGATTGACTTTCGGGAGAATCGCAAAACGGTTGCCTATGCTCGTGTTTCCAGTCATGACCAGAAAAACGACTTAGAGCGACAAGCATTAGTTTTAGAGGCTTACTGCCTGCACCATGGCTACAATTTTGAGATTATCAAGGATTTAGGCTCTGGACTCAATTACAAAAAGCGAGGACTACAAAAGCTACTCCAGCTTATTATGGACGAGCAGTTAGACCGACTAGTGATTACTAACAAAGATAGGCTGTTGAGGTTTGGGTCAGAACTCATATTTAGCTTGTGCGAATACGCAGGCATAGAAATAATCGTTCTGAATCGAAAGGAAGATTCGAGTTATGAGGAAGACTTAGCTGCCGACGAAAAGAGAGATTATTACGGTATTCTCCGCTAGGCTGTATGGTTCGCGTTCCAGGCGCAATCAGAAGATTTTAGAGAAACTAATTGAAGTAGTTGACGACAAGGGTAAATCTCAGTAAAATACATAAAACATAGATTTATTCGACCAATGCCATCGTCCGAGTCCCGCACCTATGTCACAACAACAACCGTTCCTTGGGCGGTTGCGTACTTGAATGACGCGGCGACTATCGGCTATGATGCCAAGATTGAGTCCTTGAAGTGGCTTTTAGAGAAAAAACCTGCCAGTAAGTCAAGACTTAATCAGCAACTACAACAAAACCACAGCCTCAATAAGCGACAGGCGAATAGTATCATCGCTTATGTTGAGGGACAGGTCAAATCCTCTAAAGAGAGCCGTGGCAATCATTTAAAGCAACTTATTGGTCAACTCAAGCACACGACAGAAGTTATTGAGAAGTTAGAAAAGAAAATTAAAGCGCACCGCAAATATCTGCAAGCATTTGAACAGGTAAACCGAGGGAAAAGGAAGAAAGTCCCCCAATCCCTCAAACCTAAGTATCCAGAAGCTTGCCCGATGCGGTGCGCTGATCATTTGACCCTATATCAGTTTGCCCAAGTCAAACTGCATCAAAAGAAACGCTATGCTCATAAACTGAGGCAAAAAATCGCCCACCTCAAAGCATCTGATGAGCACGTAAATTTGGGCAATAAGTATACCGTGGAGATGATTGGCTCCAAAGATGAATCCTACGGAAATCAGATTTGCCAGTTAGATCTAATTGGAAAAGAACTTCATATTCGAGTCCCCTATGCTCTAGAGCATCGATACGGTTCATGCATCCAATTTCCAATTCGATTACCTCAACATGGAACCGACTTATTGGCAACAGCTTGGTATAACAGACAAGCCTTAACCTATCGATTCATCCAGAAAAGTTTAACGGAGTGGGAAATCCATATCACCTTTGATGTCGAACCCGCTCCCAGAATAACTGCACCTGTTTCTTGGGGAGCCATCGGTGTAGATCTCAATCCCAACTGTATTGGTTGGGCAATGACTGATAAGGATGGAAATCTGGATGGCTTTGGTCAAGTCAAGGTCAATATTCAATCTCAACCAAAGGGACGTACTGAGGCTATTGTGGTTGATGTCGTTACTGACTTGACCACAATAGCCTTGGAGTATAAGCGCCCCATTGTTGTCGAAAAACTTGATTTTACCGAAAAGAAAAAACGGTTGCGTGAGCTAAATGCAAAGGCACGCCGTATGTTGAGTAACTTTGCTTACTCTAAATTTCTTCAACTTCTTAAAGCTAGATGCTTCAAACTGGGTATCCAGGTTATTGAGGTCAATCCTGCCTATAGTAGTTGGATTGCATTGATTAAGTTCATGTCGATGTATGGCATGAATAGTGCCACAGCGGCTGCTTTCGTGTTAGCGCGGCGTGGAATGTTTTTGTCTGAGAGACTGCCAGCCAATACAGCCTACCAAGGAACGGAACCAAGGAAGCACGTTTGGTCAGACTGGCGGTCAGTGGCGAAACGTACCAAAGGTTCGTCTCGCCATTCTTTTTTCCAGCCTAGACTTACAGTCTACTCCAGGTTACGCTCAGTACGGGGCTTTCATTCTCCTCTATGGGATGAAGCGATATCGGCTGTTGACAATCCGAATGGGGAGCTTGGAGAGGTCGGTGAAAATCCGACAGGAAGTCGTTATACCGCGTGACGGCGTATCATGCATAGTTTTGCATAGATATTTTTTAGCGGTATGAATTGGAGCCAGGAGCGATCGCAGTACCCTGTATTTATTTAACCCACCGTCGCCAGGATGTCTATCCCGAACCTGACCAGTTTAAACCTGAACGCTTTATGTCTCAGCAGTTTTCCCCCTATGAGTATTTCCCCTTCGGTGGCGGTAGTCGTAGCTGTATCGGTATGGCGTTGTCCCTATTTGAATTGACATCCTCCCTCGCCGGAGACGAGGGATTCCCAAACCTCACGATTTAGGTTTCTGCTTCCTACCCCTTTGACTACGCTCAGGAGTTTTTCGCAACTGCCCTTTGGACTTATGTCCATCGGGTCTTATGTTCGCTCCACAGACTATCACCGCAAGCCCTGCGGCTAGAATATTATTCGCGGCATTAATATCTCGGTCATGGTGAGTTCCACATTCCGGGCAATCCCACTCCCTGACATCAAGCGGCAATTTATCAATAACGTGACCACAATGTCCACAGCGCTTAGAGCTGGGAAACCATCGGTCAATTTTAACCAGCAATCGACCGTACCACTGGCACTTGTATTCCAACTGTCTAACCAGTTCGCTCCAGCTTGCGTCAGCAATTGCTTGTAGAGACGTAGCATGCTACGTCTCTACTTATGGTTTTTCATCATGTTCTTCACGGCTAAGTCTTCGACAACAATCGTTTGATTTTCACGTACCAGTCGAGTCGTTAGTTTGTGAAGAAAATCTTTAC